>JAEZDX010000452.1 GCA_023417975.1 Bacillota bacterium | reverse complement strand
TGCACCACCTCCGGTAAATATAGCATCAAATGTTATACCAGCAAAAATCACATAGAATAATGAAAATAGTATTATTTTTTTCTGAATTAGGAACTCTTTTTTAATGAGATAAAACATCACATATTCCCCCTAACTGTATACACCATTATATCCTCTAGGCTTGGCTTTTCTATGAGAACATTCTGTCTTAACAATCCTCTTATCCTATTAATATTATTTGTTAAAGCCTCAAACCCGTAGCTGTTTTCCTTTAACCCTATAAATTCTTTTCTTATATCTCTATCAAGAAGCTCTTTTTTACCTTTCACAATAGCATAATCTTCTAGAATTTTATCTTTAGATTCCGAAAAAATAATCTCTCCTTTATTAATGAAGGTAATGTAATCAGCCACCTTTTCCAAATCTGTAGTTAGATGAGTTGAGAAAAATATGCTCTTACTTTCATCCTGAATTATGGTGCCTAAAATATCTAGAAGCTCGCTTCTAAAAATAGGGTCCAATCCTGCTGTTGGTTCATCCATAATAATCAGTTCCGCATTGTGAGACAGAGCTATTGCAAGGGAAAACTTCATTTTCATTCCCTTTGAAAGCTCTTTTATCTTCTTTTTCTCTTGGATTTCAAATTCTTTTATATATTTTCTGAACAAATTTTCATTCCAGTTTTTATAAAATGGTGCAATAATATTTTTCATTTGCTCTATTGTGAGCTCTTCATAAAAATGATTCTCATCATAAACAAAGCCTATCCTTGACTTTACGTCCTTCTCATATATTATATTATCCAATCCGAATATATTAATATTTCCACTATCCCTTTTTAACAGATTCATAATAAGTTTTATGGTAGTACTTTTACCTGCACCGTTTGGGCCTATAAACCCCATAATGTAACCTTTTTTAAGCGACAAATTAATATTTTTTAAAGAAAATCGATTATAATTCTTACTTAAACCACTTATTTCTAATATATTATCCATTTTAATCCTCCTCATAAAACAATACCCTTAGCATCTCTTTTAATTCTTCAAAGCTTAGTCCTAATAGTTTGCATTCATCAATTGCCTCACTGAGCTTTTCTTCAAGCTCTCTAAGTCTTTTTTCCCTAAGCAATTCTTTGTTATGCCCTGATATGTAACAACCTTTTCCCGGAACAGTCTCAATAAACCCTTCTTTTTCAAGATCTTCATATGCTCGTTTTGATGTGATGACGCTTATCTGCAGTTCCTTTGCCAGGCTCCGGATAGATGGCAGTAAATCTCCTGCTTTAAGCTCTCCTTTCATTATTGAGCTTTTAATCTGTTTTGTAATCTGTTCATATATTGGTTCTCCTGAAGAATTAGATATTATAATATCCATATATAGCTCTCCTCGTACGTACTGTATATAGTGTATGTATACAGTATATACATCATATACACAGTTGTCAATAGTTAATGTTCACACGATCAAATACGTACTTTGCATAAAATAAAAACAGCATACAAAGATTCATTTTACAAATCTCTGTATGCTTCCATCTAATGAATGCCTAGTACTATATAGCTAAAATATGCAATTAATTACTGTAACAATCTTTCTTTTAATTGCTTTCCGCCATTAATGCCTTTGTATTGATTGAATATATATATTTTGATAGCTTTATTGCAAAGCAGCCCAACATATTAATCCAATAATATGTTGACTCTTCAATTAGCAATCAGTAAACTATCACTTAAAGAAAAACTCAACCTCCTCCAGATTCATTTCCATTTCACTGCCTGTCTCCATATTTCTGATTTTGACTTTTCCATTTTTTATTTCTTCTTCGCCTATGACTATAACAAAAGGGATTCCCTGCTTAGAAGCATATTCGAGGCTTTTTCTCAATTTTCTTCTATCCATTTCGATATCTGCAGAAACACCCTTTCTTCTTAGATTTGTCGCTATCCTAAATGCTTCGGACTCTGTCCCTATTGGAATTATATATACTTGAGCCGGTGGTACCTCCTTTATCATAAAGCCTTTGGCTTCCAGTGCCAAATAAATTACATCAAGCCCAAAAGTAATGCCCACTGCAGGATATTCTTTACCGTTATCTAAGAATGCTCCTACAATATTGTCGTACCTTCCTCCTCCACTTAAGCTTGAGGTTATGCTTCCATCCGTAAGGAATATCTCAAATACTGTACCTGTATATATCTCTAACCCTCTCGCAAGGTAAGGAGAGAACTTACATATATTTTTTATTCCTACCGAATCAATATAGTATTCCAGCTCTTTCAATTCCTTTATTCCTTGCTCTATAAGTTCATTTAACGGATTACTTCCCAGCTTTTTTAGCAGGTCTTTTTCATTCATCATTAATAACGAAAATAGCTTTACTATCTGTTCTTCCGACAGTCCTTTTTCTATTAGCTCCTGACTGACACCGCCCTGTCCTATTTTTTCAAGCTTATCCAAGCTTAATATAACACTTCCTTCAAGTTCTTCACTTACTTTTGCAGTTCTAATTATTCCCGATAAAAGCTTTCTATTATTGAAAGCTATATAAACATCAAGCCCAAGCAGCTTATATATATCACTTGCCATAACCATCAGTTCTGCCTCTGCCATCATTGACTTTACGCCTACCATATCAACATCGCACTGAATAAATTCTCTGACTCTTCCCGGCTTTACAGGACCGTCGCGGAACACCTTTCCAATCTCATATCTTTTAAATGGCATTCTTAAATCGGTATTCATACCTATGAGCCGGGCAAAAGGAACAGTTAAATCATACCTTAATGCTATATCCCTCTGTCCCTGGTCCTTAAATTTATATATCTCCTTTAGTATTTCATCACCGCCTGCATATTTAGATGCCAATATATCATACATGCAGACCACGGGGGTTTCTATTGGTTCATATCCATAATTTTCAAATACCTTTTGAAGCTTGTTAATAATTTCATTTCTTACCCTTTGCTCATTTTTCATAAAATCTCTTGTTCCTTTTAAATTCTTTAATTCCATTGACATAAAATCTCTCCTCCATTTTAAAATAATAATTTTAGCAAAAAACAAAAGAACTCTACAAAGTATTTATCAAAATACCTGTAGAGTTCTCACTATACAACACCACAGGCGCAAGCACTAACAGCACTTGTACCTGTGAAATAAACCCAGGGTTACAAGTGCTTCCTGTGATGGTGATGAAGTTTTCCGCTTAAACAATAATTTGTTAACATATTATCACCTCTAAACATTTGTTATATTCTAACACTAATATATACGTAGGTCAATATATACACTTGACACTATTTTCGACATATACCGCGTACCCCTGGGGTGCCTGCTAAGGTAGGATATTTCCTGCAGCACGATAGATTTCATACCACTCCTCACGAGTTAGATAAATGTCCGCTGCCTTAATGCAATCCATTAAACGTTCAATATTCATAGTTCCTGTAACAGGCTGCATATGTGCAGGATGACGAAGTATCCACGATAACGCAATTGTTGTATTGTTTACTCCATATTTTTCAGCGATTTCATTAATCTTGGCATTTAATTCGGGAAACTTTTCATTATCCAGAAAAACGCCTTCAAAAAATCCATATTGGAAAGGTGACCACGGTTGTATTGTAATATCGTTCAGGCGGCAGAAATCCAACACACTACCATCGCGATTAACAGCAGCTTCATCAAGCATATTTACATGAATTCCTGTAGAAATCATATTTGTGTTGGTGATGCTCAACTGCAACTGATTGGCAATAATTGGTTGCTTCAAAAATTTTTGAAGAAGCTGTATCTGCATCGGGTTCTGATTAGACACACCAAAGTTTCTTACCTTTCCACTACTATATAGCTTATCAAATGCCTCGGCAACCTCTTCGGGTTCAACCAATGCATCAGGACGATGCAGCAGAAGCACATCCAAATAATCTGTTTTCAACCGTTTCAGTATGCCATCAACAGAATTCAGAATATGTTCTTTTGAAAAGTCAAACATACCTTTTCTAATTCCGCACTTAGATTGCAGTATTATCTTTTCTCTCACATTTTCGTTCATGTGTATTGCATTCGCAAATATTTCTTCGCAAGTTCCCCCACCATAGATATCTGCATGATCAAAAAAATTGGCGCCATTCTCCAAAGCTGTGTGAACAAATCGCTCTGCCTCCGGTTTGCTCAAATTATTAATACGCATACAGCCCACTGCTATGACAGGCACATGTAAATCGGATTTTCCTAACTTTATAGTTCTCATAATATAATCCTCCTTATAATGAAATAAGTATGACTAAATTATAAGTCCTAAAGTTAACTTTAAGTCAATGGTTAATTTAAACGATTTACAAAGTGATTTCATACATTTATATTTCGACATTTATCGCGCACCCCTGGGGTGCTTCCTACATTCCGCTTAAAGGAATAGTAAGTAGCTGCAAAATAGCATATATAAATAATTACAATTAGTAATAAAGATATACTTATATTGAACATAAAAGCCTTGTCTCCAATGTAAATATCAATTAATGTTCTCTTTGCAGAAGCAAAAGCGTTAAAAAATATATAGAAGCCAAACACTGCAATAATTATTGGTATTGTAAAGTAAAAGGATATTTGCTTTGCAATTAGCCTGCATATCTCTTTATTATCTATACCAAGCTTCCTTAAAGCATCAAATCTCCCTTTATGCTCAATAGAGTCCGAAAGCTGCTGCAAGGCAAGTACTGTTAAGCTTATCATCAGCAAAACAACTCCTCCATATATTCCAATGATCCTCATACCTAAGGTGGCATTTAGTACTTCATTTTTCTCCGCGGCCTTTAATCTGATTATTAATGGACTACTCTTCTCTCCACTAAGCATACCGCTATAGGTCTTCATAAACCAGTTTGGTATAAGTTCATTTTCAAGCTTCACAAGCATATTGTTACTGAACGTCTTATCCGTATTAGCATAAAAGTCCTTAGCCGCTAAGGTTAAGTCTTTGCACCACTCATCCGGTAACACTATGAGACCGCCTTCACGAGAATTATAAATATATTCACCGATAGAATCTTTATAGTATGGATTTGAACTTAGTCTAAGTTCCTTATTTTTTATTTTAAGAATTGAATTTTTTCTTATATACTCATTAATATAATTATCCTCTGCAAGTTTAATCCATTGAGTTGTGAATTCATTATTATCAAGCTTTACTTTGCTGAGCTTGAGCATTTTTCTTAAGTGATTATAATCGCTTAAACTTATAGCAAATAACGGCATTTCTTTTATATCCGTATTATAGAACTTTTTATCATAGATATAGTATTGTTCTACTTCACAATAATCCTTAAAATTATAGTCCTTACCGTCTAAATATTTTACTAAATCACTATAGTCAATATTAGAAATATCCTCCGCACTATTCATAATATTCAATTTACTCGCTACCACCGTATCGAAAGGGATTCTGTTGTCCAAATATCCTAAACTCCATTGTGATAATAAAAGTGTCAAAGTAAAGCTTAAGGCAGCACCTAAAAAAGTTATGGATATTGTCGCCATTAACATAGGTGCTGTTTTTATTTTTGAAACTACTGCTCCTACTAAAAATAGGTTTGTATATTCATACTTAAACTTTATCCATTTTTCTTTAATTAAAACAAGTACATAGGCCAAAGAATAGAATAGTGCATAAGTTCCTATAATAAAACCTGCTATTGCTAGTCCACTGTACGTCATTTCATTACCTTGTTTTAGTGCTGGATTTCTTATTACCTGCAAAATTCTATGGACAGAATATCCACAAAGTATATAGAGTGAGATTGCTGCAATAAATGCACATATATATACTACCTTTCCCCTCTTAAACTGAAATTCAGTCTTTTTTTCATCATTTAGCATATGAATCAATTTAGTTTTACTTAAAGTTCTCACATTCATTAACCCTATTATGCAAAACATTGCTGTAAAAAATAGCAAAGTAATTACTACTGTGTCTATATAAAATTTGAAGGAGAAAATAATCTTTTGCTCTGCAGTCATAAGGATTAATGCAGTGACAAGCTGTGAAAACAAAGTTCCGAGAAAAATTCCAAGGACTATAGATACCAAATCCATTACTAAGGTTTCAATGAAAAACATGAGGGCCACATTTCTCTGCGGAATGCCTAATAATATATAAGTTGCGAACTCTCTTTTCCGCCTCTTTATCATATATTTATTTACATAAGCAATGAGCACTATAAGCAACCCTGTTATTATATATGTGGTATGTTTTAATATGTTTTTCAGCATCTCAAAGTTATAGGAATCCTCTGTTATCAATTCATAATGTGAACTTGATAATGACATAAAGGCATAAAATAAGCTTACACATATAATTAACGTAACAAAATAAATCACATAATCCTTAATTGATCGCCTCGCATTACTTAAAGACAGTTTAGCGTACATCTCTCACATCTCCTCCCAGCAGTGCTACCACGTCCAAAATCTGATTAAAAAACTGCTTTCGGGTATTTTGTCCCTTCATGAGTTCAGTAAATATCTTGCCATCTTTAATAAATAGAATTCTGTCACAATAGCTTGCCGTGAAGGAATCATGTGTAACCATTAAAATAGTAGCTCCCAATTCCTTGTTTAGCTGTGAAATCATTTCTATAAGCATTTGAGCCGACCTTGAATCCAAGGCACCGGTTGGCTCGTCAGCCAAAATAAGCTTAGGATTTGTGATTAAAGCCCTTGCGCAAGCACATCTCTGCTTCTGTCCTCCTGAAACCTCATATGGGTATTTATGAAGGATATCCTCTATACCTAACTCTGCAGCTGCAGCCTTTACCTTACTGTCTATATCTTGTTTTTTATGTCTATTAATTGTAAGTGCCAAAGCTATATTCTCATGAACTGTCAAAGTATCTAACAAGTTAAAGTCCTGAAAGATAAAACCCAGGTTTTCTCTTCTAAACCTTGCAATATCCTTTTGACTGATTTCCGTTAAATCCTTACCGTCTATGTAGATATGACCTGAGCTTACCTCATCAATTGTAGATATTGTGTTTAGTAGAGTTGTCTTCCCTGAGCCGGAAGGTCCCATAACCCCTACAAATTCTCCCTTAAATACTTGAAAGCTCATGTCATCAATAGCCTTTACAACATTTCCTTTATTTCCATAGTACTTTTCCACATTTCTTATATTCAATATTTTATCCAATTTCCTCACCTCAATTATATTGTACATAATTTCTTCCCTGCCTGAGTTGATTGAACCTTACTTTAAAGTTACAACTTTGTCACTTTATATATAAATAACTGAAGCTATTATTTAATTTTACCTCAAAACACGTTGAAGCTTCGGGCTTTTGGAACAAGTTTAAATCACGTTTTCGTATTGTTTATCTATGAATATTAGAAAAAAAGAGCCTATATGGCTCCATCCCTACCAAAGCTGCCTTTAGGAAAAGTAATTATTACTTTTGTATATAAATTTTCTTTTGAATCTACATCTATTAACAAGCCTAATTTGTCACAGAGCTTTTTGCAAAGATATAAGCCTATTCCTGTAGCTTTCTGACTTTGCCGCCCTTTGCTTCCTGTAAAACCCTTATCAAATACACGGCTGATTTCACTAACAGGTATTCCTACTCCATTATCTTCAATAATAAGCTGAATACCGTTTTTAATATCTCTAGTATAAATCTTAACAAATGGAAAATCACTTTCTCTATATTTTACCGCATTAACTATTATTTGATTAATTATAAACTCCAGCCATTTACTGTCGCAATAAACGCTTATATTTAGGTCCCTCAAATCTATATCTATACTATTAAGAATAAACATCTGCTTACTTCTTATTAGCACATTGCTGACACACTGCTCAAGTGAAATTTCTTTTATAAGGTAATCTTTATGAGCCTCCTCGCTTCTGGCATAAAATAAAGCCTGCTCCACATATCTATCTATATTTTCAAGTTCCTCCAATACAGCGCTAGAAGCACTTGTCCTATTGTTTTCCTCTATGAGTTTAATAGCTGCAATAGGCGTCTTTACTTCATGTATCCACTGCTCTATGTATTCCTTATACTCCTTTCGTTGAGTCTTAATCATATTAATCTCTTCAAGCATTGATTTGCCGGCTCTTTTAATTAAATAGTAGTATGGAACCGCTTCTATAAACGGAGGTTCATCAATTATTTCCCCCATCAGATATTTCTTGTCCAATTTTTCTGCAGTTTTTAAAACTTCGTCGTAATATATCTTTCTTTTTCTATATTCATAGGCCAGAAAGACCGTAAATATGAAAAACCACGCTATGGCAACAGTAATTATCGTATCAAAAGTATTTCCTACGCTAAAGAGAAAGGCGCTTAAGGTAATTAATGCTATAAAATTTAATATAATATCTTTGATTTTTTCTTGTAAATAATTTCCTAAACTCATATTATATATCCTTGTCCCCTTTTAGTCTTTATAAATTCGCTTACTCCAATGTCCTCAAATTTATTCCTCAATCTTGTTATATTTACGGTAAGCGTATTGTCATTTACAAACAATGCACTATCCCACAAATATTCCATAATATCCACTCTAGATACAATCCGTCCCTTATTTATCAATAAATAATGAAGTATTTTGAGTTCATTTTTTGTAAGCTCTATTTCTTTATCTTCATATTCAACCTTGCTGGATAATATATTTAATTTAACTCCATTATATTCAATAATATCTCCTGTCTTTTCACCTGGGTATGCCCTCCTTAACAGAGAATTGATTCTTGCCAGGAGAATTTGAGCATTATAAGGCTTTGTAATAAAGTCATCTCCCCCTAAGGTTATGCTCATAAGCTCATCTACATTTGTATCTCTGCTTGTGATAAAAATAATGGGTACTGTTGAAAAACTGCGAATTTCCGTGCAGATTTTAAAACCGTCAGCATAGGGCAGATTTATATCCAACAGAATTAAGTGAGGATTGCCGTGCTTTACAAGCTGAGTTATATTGTTAAAATCCACAGTTTTCATAACATGATATCCATTACGGGCTAATAGGTTTCCTATTTCGTTTTGAAGCTGCTCATTATCTTCTACAATCATAATGCTAAACATATACCATCTTAGCGAGTAAGTGCATAGTCTTTTCTAAATCCTCGCTAAAAACTCACCTCTTTTCTATTACATACTTTATTGTACTGACTTCCAAGTATAGTTCAACTTTTCTGTACTCTAATAATAATTTACACTGTAACGTTATACAGCCCTTAAAACAGCATAATAACAAATCAAATCAATGCCACCATCCTTATATTTAACAAGGAAGTACTATTCAAATTATAGCACTTCCTTTAAACAAATTTCATTCAATATTAATGGAATATGTCATTCAACTCCATCTCATGTGCTAATTTTCGCCTTTCCTGTGGCAGCACGATACTATATTTTGTAATCCAAGTGACACAATTTATATTATATCGAAACTGTATCTCTTGGTTACTAACGGTGCTTACACTATAAATATGATCATGAAAATAATCTAAAAACAGATGATAGAAGTATCTTTAACAATACCGCTTATCGACTATATTTTTTTAATATACTATTCAACTCTTCCTTCGCATAGTTCCTTAATTCTACCGGTTTAATTACTTCCACATACCCAATAATTTCATGAATATCACGCTTGGCAAATTCAAAGGTAAACATATTTACTACTGCTTCAATATGATTTTTATCTTCTTTTATTTCATATATTTCTAGATTCTTCAAAACACTTGCTTGATGCTTATCTATTCTTAAGGTAACAGCATATTTTTCACTTATCGAACACCGATTTATGAATAATTTCTTGTTTTCCTTCCAAAACTCTTCAACGTAAAAATTTTCAGGAACAATAAATCTTTCTGTTTGACATTCACATTCAGTTATTCGGTGGCACTTAAATGTTCTTATTTCATTACTTTTTTCGCAATATGCTATCAGGTACCAATTCATTTCACTAATAACAATTCCGTATGGTCTTATATCTCTTTTTGTTATTTCGCCTCCATGTTTTTCATAAGTAATTCTAAGTTTTTTTGACTGCCAAACTGCTTCCATAATGGAATCAATATTATACAATTCCAGTTTTTCTCCCCACCAAGGAACATCATCAGTATAAAATCTTCTTTGCGCCTTATTCAAATCCTTCTTTAAATCCGATGACAGGTTATTTCTCAGTTTTAATAATGCCGAATTCACTTTCACAGCCATATCACTTTGTCTATCTGCTTTTATTCCCATACTGTTAATATATAAATTTATTATCTCCTCTCCGCTGAGATTCTTAATTCCAACAGTATAACCATCTATAAAGTGTATACCACCATTAGGCCCTGTATCTGTAGTCAATGGTATTCCTGCCTCACATAGGGCGTCAACATCTCTATAGATTGTCCTGGCTGAAGTCTCAAGTTCTTCTGCCAGTTCTTTAGCTTTAATTTTTCCTTTAGCTTCAATTAACAGCAATATTGAAATCATTCTATGTACTCTCATAATAAGCTCCTTAAATTTTAAAAGATAATTATATATTTATGACAATCAGTTGTCAACAATAAAGCATTATACTTATTATAAAGAATTCGATTATAAATAAATAGGAGGAAAAATTATGAATATAGGTATTTTAGGGACAGGTTTTGGTGCATATCATGCTGAAATTTATAAAAAATTACCCAATGTAAATTCAATTACTATCTTTGGAAGGAACGAAGAAAAACTAAAAAATATAGAGCAGGATTTACAAATAAGTGTTACAAACAATATACAAGATATACTCACAAATAAAGAAATTGATTTAGTAGATGTTTGTCTTCCAAGTTCTCTACATAGAGAGTATGCTATTGAAGCTATAAAGAATGGGAAAAATGTATTTTGCGAAACACCTGTGGCATTAAGTCTTCAAGATGCAATAGCCATTAAACAAGCAGCAGATGAATATGGTCAAAAAGCTTTTGTTGACATGTTTATCAGATTTGAGTATTCCTATGAATATATTTATAAAGTAATTAAAGAAAATTCTCTTGGAAAATTGAAAGCCTTACATCTTAGCAGAAAAACTCCTCATTTATGGGGTGATTTAGGATTTGCCAATATTACTACTAACTTTATGATTCATGAATTCGATTTTGTTACATGGCTGCTAGGAAATCCAAATTCAATTGCTGCATTAGGTATAGAAGGTGAAGCCGGAGAAGCACATATCGACTCCCTCCTTAAATACAATGATACAATTGTTGAAATTCACTCATCATCTATGATGCCTGACTATCATCCCTTTTCAGTAGCCTATGAAGCTATATTTGAAAATGGAACAATTGAATATATGGAAGACGGATATAATGATCGAGAAGAAAAATTTCTGAAATTATTTACTGATAATGATCAGAAAGCAATAGAATTAGAAAGCAAAAATTGTTGGGAAGAAGCCATTAAGCACGTGCTTGAATGCTGTGAAAATAATATAACTTCAAGATTGAGTGTTGACGATGCTATTTCATCATTAAAGATAGCGTTGGAAATAAAACATATATTGTTAAAACAATAGAATATGTGCTTTAAGTAGCGGCTTATTTCTCATAAACACACTACACTCACATACTGCCCAAGTAAAACTAAAAAGGAAGTACTATTTATATTATAGGACTTCCTTTTTAACTAATTTCATGCTATGTTGATTGAATACGTCATTTCATCCTATCCCACATACTAATGTCTGCCTCTTCCTTCGGCAGCACAGCACTATATTTTGTCACGCCAGTCTCAGAGTTTAAATCGAAGCCGTGCCATTTGTTTACTACCGGCGATCCAAAGCATACCTCAAGCTTACCTTCCGTTACATCGAATAACATAGACCATAGCGTTCCGAGATAATCGCTATAATAGTGGCATGCCAATCCTTCCGGCATATGCTTTGATAGAAGCTGCTTCAAATCATCTTTATTAACCTTGTTTTCATTATCCATCTTTCCTGTAATGGAATTATATCGCATGACCGACTGCCTCATTTTGTTTCTTATAAACCGCTCCATCGACGGCAGCGTATAGTGATTTGTAGAACAAACATATGTTTCCTCTGTTTCTTCATTAATTTTTTTGAAGCACCTTATGTCACTATATATTTCTGCCAAAACCACATTATTATGCTTGTCTGCTATTATGAGATTACAATATGAAGATATAGGAAGTTCCTTAATAACCTGTACTGCTTCTTCAGTAGTTTTACATTTGTCCAAGAGAATACGTATCACCATCCAAAATCTTAGTCCTTCTTCTTTCGGCTGCTCACAAGGCACTGCATTTGACATTGTAACGCATAGCCCATGTTCATTGATCCCATCAAATCTACCCAGAAGAAGAATAGAAAAACCTATATGAGCATTAAGTCCTTCTGCCTTCACTGTAACTAATCTCAAGTCATCATCCATACTCCATTCATAACTCCTGCCAACATACAGATGATTATCCATAGTTTTTTTCGGAAGTACTGCAAAATGGCTGCAGTTACCTCTGCTTACATATGAAAATGCGTAATGTATTATGCTTTTGCGACTGACCTCCAGACTTTCCGCTAATCCATCTATCTCATCGTTTATATAAGGGCAATAGCTTTCAAAAACCTCCATAGCCTTTTGCACTTTGCTTTCGGAAGTTGGTTTCACCCATTCACTTCCTTCCGTAAACATTTTTACTTGCTCTGGGTGATACTTTTTTAAATATTCACCTTCTGCTTTTCCAATTTCATAAGCCGTTCCGCTAAGTACCACATGATCATATATAACCTTCTCTAAATATTGATCCATAAAAAAACCCCTCCTAAAAAGTGACATCCCCGTGCACAAATTCGTTCCTTATTTACATATTGCGCTACTCTGTGTTCTTACAGACTCGACATATATCGCGTACCCCTGGGGTGAGGCAAAACTTCTCTGAGATATTTGCCGGTATAGGATTCTTTAACCATTGCCACCTGTTCCGGAGTTCCTTCTGCCACAACATATCCACCCCTGTTTCCGCCTTCCGGTCCCATATCAATGATGTAATCCGCTGACTTTATAACATCCAAGTGATGCTCTATTACGAGCACTGAATGGCCTTGATCAACCAGCTTATTTAGGCAATCCAAAAGCTTTTGAATATCCGAAAGGTGCAAACCGGTAGTAGGTTCATCCAACACATATAGGTTGCTTACACCTCTCTTGATCTTTGACAGCTCATATGCAAGCTTCACTCTTTGGGCTTCACCGCCAGATAGAGTAGTTGAAGTTTGCCCCAAACGCATATAGC
>JAEZDX010000412.1 GCA_023417975.1 Bacillota bacterium | reverse complement strand
GTGTAACATTTACCCATTCATAAGAGTTAGGACCGCCGTGATAGTCAAAATGATAATACATACCCCAACCGGCTTTACGGTTTCTTTCACCTTCCGCCGGTAGAGCACGGACATTGGCAAAATTGTCATCTGCCAGCATAATTGTAACATCGTCAAGTACATCCCAGGTTCTTAAACCTTCAGCTTTATCGGAACCGAACCAATATTTCTCTACTTCTTTATATATAGTAAGAACTTGAGGAGCACTTTCCAAACCTTGCTCTTTTAATAGACGCTTTTGCGTTCTTATAATGTTTTTTAGCAGTTCAATATTTTCTTCTTCAGTACCTCTTAAGGCAGAATCTTGCTCTCCTCTCATACCAATAGTAATGAGGTTTTCAAGATCCTTATTGCGTTTAAGACCATCCTCCCAGAATTTTGTTATAGCTTCAGAATTGCTGGCAAAATCCCATACTTTATTTTTACCATAGTGTTGGTTGATTTTCTTCCATTCTTCTCCTTGACGATACATGGGCTCATGATGGGAAGTACCCATTACTACTCCGTATGCATCTGCAAGCTTTGCATTAGCCAGCGGGAAGCTTTTTCCATCCTCACTGAACACTGCACTCCACATTGCCGGCCACATAAAGTTTCCTTTTAATCTTAACAGCAGCTGGAATACTTTATCATAGAAATCTTCATTGAAATCCCCAAAAGTCCCAGTTACCCACGTGCCCAAAGACGGCCATTCGTCGTTAAGGAAAAAACCTCTATATTTTACTGATGGTTCCTTTGAAGTCATAGTCAATTCGTTTTCAGAAAAAGTTAGCTCAGTTTGCTTTGATGGAACAACATCTCCCCAATATACCCATGGACTTACTCCAATTAATTCCGAAATGTGATATATACCGTAAATAGTACCTCTCTTATCGCTTCCAACTATGACAATTGCCTTAGAAATACTATCCGCGGGATTTTCTATGACCTGTATCTTGTAACATTCTCGTTTGCCATTAATGCTGGATACATCTAGAAGGCCTTTGGAAATTAAAGAGTCTATCACTTTATTATTTCCTATAGACCCGGCAATGATTGCTGTTCCCGACATACCTAGTGTATCTGTTACTACTGCCGGGGCTATGCCGGTAACCATAGCAACATCTTCTGCAAAGGATTGAGCTACAAGCTTAAGACCGTTATAATCTTTTCCTTCCGAATCTATGTATATTGGAGCCGCTATTCCTCCAGCAACAATTGCAACATGTGCTTTAGTATGGGATACACTGCAAATGTCATCCTCCTTAAATTCTTGCATATCTTTTAACATTGTAATAATCCTCCTTCGGTTTTAACTAAATAGTTGTTGTTATTTATTACTTATCATACATATAGATTATAATAATATATTTTATGGAAAACCATATATTTTTATAGCATTTATGACAAAAATATGTTTTAAATGCTAATAAAGTTGAAATAGTTTAATTATTAAAGATATGGTATAATATAATTTGGCAATAAAATGAAATGCTTGATTGAGGTGAAAATTGCTACGGAAAGATAAAATACAAAATAACTTTAATTATTTATAATTTGGAAGGAAGAAAGCATGGATATTACGTTTGAATTGGGAAAACCAAATGATGTGGATGAATTGGAACGGCTCTATAATGATTTGAATGATTACTTGGCAAAAGAAGTAAACTATCCCGGATGGATAAAGGGAATTTATCCTGTGAGGCAAAATGCTGTTGACGGAATTGAAAATGGAAATCTCTTTACAGCAAAATATAACGGAAAAATAGTGGGCTCACTTATTCTAAGTCATGTACCGGAGCCAGCTTATTTTAGTGCCAAATGGGAGTTTGAGTCTGATTATAGTGATGTTTTTGTTATATATACCTTTGTGGTGCATCCGGAATTTTTAAAATGCGGAGTAGGGAAAGCATTAATAGATTTTGCCATTGAAAACGCAATTAAGTCGCATGTAAGATCCATTCGTTTGGACGTATATGAAGGCAATATGCCGGCAATAAAATTATATGAAAAGTGCGGCTTCAAGTATGTGGATACTGTAGATTTAGGACTTGGAAACTATGGCTTGGATTGGTTTAAGCTATATGAAAAACTAATATAGTAAAAACTGTTGAAGAAGTAAACTTATTAATATTGGGTTACGAATATTTAAATATACTTGCACGGTGGAACTATTGCTCTGTAACAAAATAGTGATAGGTGTTTATCACACCTACCACTACTTATGAACATAGCCTTAGGGTGAGGAAAGCCTATATATGATATATTAGGTTTGCACCATAATATATTTCAATAGAGCTTCACAGCCCTGTAATACATCTGCGTAGGTTTCATCGAAATTACCTGTGTACCATGGATCTGCGATATCTTTTGGTGCAATTGTAAAATCCATCAGGCGAGCAACCTTTCCTTCGGGATCTTGTCCAACAATTCTTAATATATTTCTGATATTATAGCTGTCCATTCCAATAATATAATCAAAGTTTTCATAGTCCTTTTTTTTCAGTTGAACTGCAAACTTTCCGTTAGTTGAAATGCCACATTGGGAAAGTTTTTTTCTCGTGCCGTTATGCACAGGATTGCCTATTTCCTCAGTGCTTGTAGCGGACGATGCTACATGGAATTTGCTGCTGAGTCTTTGCTTTTCAAGCATATCCTTGAAAACAAATTCTGCCATTGGTGAACGGCATATATTACCGTGACAGACAAACATTATATTAACCATACACTATAGACCTCCTTAATAATTTTACAGCATGTCCATCTATAGACATAGTAAAACATTTATATCATAATATAATTAATTTAGTCAATGACATCTATATACACAAAAGGATTAAGGTAAATAAAGTTCAAATTTAATAAATTAGGAGGATTATTATGAAGGTAATTGCTGTAAACGGAAGTCCGCGAAAGAATTGGAATACTTCAAAGATGTTAAAGAGTGCATTGGAGGGCGCTGCTTCACAAGGAGCGGAAACAGAGCTTATTAACCTTTACGACTATAATTATAAGGGCTGTATAAGCTGCTTTGCTTGCAAATTAAAAGACGGAAAAAGCTATGGAAAATGTGCTGTAAAGGATGAGTTGAAGCCTATACTAGATAAAATTGAAGAAGCAGATGCCCTTATTGTAGGTTCGCCTATATATTTTGGACAGGTTACGGGTGAAACCAGATCTTTCCTTGAGAGATTACTTTTTCAATATTTAGTATATGATAATAAGCATAGTGTTCTTATTAGGAAGAAGATTCCTACCGCCATGATTTATACGATGAATGTTCCTGAAGAATTTTTGACCAATATTGGCTATGAGGCTAATTTTAATTCTATGGAACAAACTATGAAGAGAATCTTTGGTACCTCGGAGACCTTATTGGCAACCGACACATACCAGTTTCAAGATTATTCAAAGTATGAGACTTCGGGAATCAATGAAGTGGAAAAGGCAATAAGACATAGAGATGTGTTTCCTGAGGAATGTAAAAAAGCATTTGATATGGGCTGCAGATTAGTAAAGTAGTTTGATAAAAATTAAGACTCAATGTTGTAAGTAAGAAAAAATTATGCCACATATTTATATTATTCTCTTTTGAACATATGAAGGATAGTTGAAGTAAAAAAAGCTAATAATAAGATAGGATTTAAGTACAAAATGAGAATTTATATATTTATTTATAGTTAAAAGGAGATAGAATAATGAGCAGAGTACTATATATAAAAGCAAATGTAAAGCCCGAAGGTGCTTCAAGAACCTTTAAGATTTCGGATAGATTTGTGGAAGCCTATAAAAAGCAAAATCCCCAGGATGAAATAATAATATTGGACTTGTATATGGAAAATATCAAGTTCTTAACGGAAGATGATTTGGGCGCCGTATTCGGGTCTAAAAATGAGGAAAGTAAAAATCATCATATTTTAAAGTATGCATATCAATTTGCTGAAGCCGATAAGTATATAATTGCAGCACCAATGTGGAATTTAGGTTCCCCTGCTATACTTAAGGCATATATAGATTATGTAAGTGTCACGGGTATAACCTTCAAGTATACTGCGGAAGGACCGGTGGGACTATGCCATGGAAAAAAGGCAGTGCATATAACTTCACGAGGGGGAGAATATTCTGAAGATGCAGGTGCGGCCTTCGAAATGGGAGACAGATATTTAAGAACAATCTTTGGATTCTTCGGCATAACAGATTTTACTACTATTGCAGCGGAAAAGCTTGATGTCATGGGAGAAGATGTAGAGGGAATTGTAAAAAATACAATTGAGAAGGCCGAGCAGAAGGCAAAGGAATTTTAGAAATCAAGGGCTGCGGCAGCTTAGAAAGTTTTAAACATATTTTAATATGTAATTTATTTAAGGATAAGTTCAACATAGGTGAACTTATCCTTTTTTATACTTACTATAGTCACATATTTATTAATTAATAGCTTGTGTATTACTGTCTTCAACCTTCATAATAAGTATATAATTTACAAAACGTTAAACTTTACATATAAATTCTGATAGTAAATAATCATTTGTTTAAATAATTTTGGGAGAAATGCGAAACTTTTGCTGTAATAGTATATGAGGAAGCATGTGGGATACATTTTGACGATAGGAGGCAAAAATATGGAAATAGATGAGGACAGGCTCATAAGACATATAAGGAAGAGAAAGCCTGAAGCTCTTGAAAAGATTATGGACAAATATATGGACTCAATTTACAACATGGCAAAAGGAATTCTTTTTAACATTGCTTCAGAGGAAGATGTGGAGGAGTGCGTTCAAGATGTATTTCTTGATGTCTGGAATAATATAGAAAAGTATGATGCTCAGCGAGGAAACTTGAAAAACTGGCTTATGATTATGTGTAAATCAAAAGCTCTTAATAGAAGAAAAGCAATTATAAGAAAAGGAAAGATAATGGAATTGGATGAAAAATTGACTAATTCTAAAGAAAATCTGGAGGAAAATTATCTTAGCAAAGAGAGCGAGGATGAGATAATTACAGCAATTAAGGCTCTAAATACCGTTGACAGAGAAGTGTTTTTAAGAAGATATATTATGGAGCAAAGCATTGAGGATATTTGTATTACTATGAAGCTTAGTAGACAGGCTGTAGATAATCGTCTTTGGAGAGGTCGAAATCAACTGAAACAATATTTTAAAGCTATGGAAAGGAGAAGTATAAATGAATAATGAGGAAAGTGAAATTTTCAAAATTACAAACCACATTCCCTTTGAGAAAAAGATTGAGTTTCTGGATTACATTAGTTTAAGTGAAAATAGTATGAATTCAAATCAAAAAGAAAGAATAAAAAAGAAGGTTATATCTCACATAAATAAAGGTTTACCGGAAAAAAGAAATCCATATAAATCTGCAGTCATAGCAGCCTCAATCATGGTATGTATAACAGCAGCGGGATTATCACCGGTTGGTCAAAAGGTTGTAGCCGATATAACGGAAAAATTGTTTTTTATACCCGGTGAAGGCAAGGCTGTAGAAAACAATGGAAATGAAATCTATATTCTTCCTCAGCAGTTACAATATAAAAGTGATAGCATAAATGTTACTGTAAACTCGGTAACAAAAAATAATAAAACCATAGAATTAGTTATGTCAGGTACCGAAAGCTGGCAGAATCAAAAACTTATCATTCAGGATGACAATGGAAATAAATACACTAGTTCTATGAGTTCAATAGGCAGTGGCAATGGGTGGATAGGTAATTATTATTTTAATGATATACCTGTTGACGTAAAGTCATTTAAGATTCTTTATACAGATGTAGATATATTGCAGGTAAATTTAATAAAGGCTGAAAGCTTTAGTGATTATGCAAGTATGGGACCTACAGATACAAAAAACAATTTTGGAATAACTTTAGTTCCAATGAAGGCTGATAACAAGATTTGGTTTGACTTAATTCAGCATTCGTTACAGGACAGAGAAGTGTTTTTATACGGTAAAGAGGATAAAGAAGGGCATAGCCACTTAGGAATCTCAATAAATGATGAAAAGGGCGCAGCATATAATGT
>JAEZDX010000383.1 GCA_023417975.1 Bacillota bacterium | reverse complement strand
ACCTACTACAGCATTGGATGTTACAATTCAAGCGCAAATTATGGATTTAATTAAAGATTTACAAGATAAGCTAGGCACAGCAGTTATACTTATAACTCATGATTTGGGAGTTGTTGCTGATGTTGCCGATAGGGTTCAGGTTATGTATGCCGGAAAGATAGTTGAAAGAGGGACTGTAGATGAGATATTTAGAAGTCCTCAGCATCCATATACCTTGGCATTGTTAAATTCTGTACCAAGATTAGACACTGCCCATAAGGATGTACTATATTCAATAAAGGGAACACCTCCAGATTTATTAAAGCCTCCGGTTGGATGCCCATTTGCTTCCAGATGCGAATACTGCATGAGCATATGTAAAGAAGAAATGCCGGAAATAACGGTTAAATCAGATTCTCATGAGGTTAGCTGTTGGCTTCAGCACCCCCAGGCTCCTAAAGTGGACTTCTTGAATAAATTGGGAGGTGACAAATAATGGCTGATGAAAATACTTTTATTCAAGTTAAAAACTTAAAAAAATATTTCCATGTTGGAAGAAATGCGATATTGAAGGCAGTAGATGATGTATCCTTTGATATAAAAAAAGGTGAGACACTTGGTCTTGTTGGAGAATCAGGATGTGGAAAAACTACTTGTGGAAGAACTATAATAGGTATGTACAACGCTACCGCAGGAGAAGTAATAATAGATGGAAAAAACATTCATGGTATGTCTCAATCTCAGAAAAAAGAATTTACTAAGAAGGCTCAGGTTATTTTCCAGGATCCATATGCTTCACTAGATCCTAGAATGACAGTAGGCGATATTATTGGTGAAGGTATAGACATTCACAATATATATAAAGGCAAAGAAAGAACTGAGAGGATTCAGCAACTTTTGGCTTTAGTAGGTATAAATAAGGAGCATGCCTCAAGATTTCCTCACGATTTTTCCGGGGGGCAAAGACAGAGAATAGGTATTGCTAGTGCATTAGCTATTGAACCGGAATTTATTATGTGTGATGAACCTATTTCCGCACTAGATGTATCTATTCAGGCTCAGATTGTAAATTTGCTGATTAAGCTTCAAAAAGAATTAGGCTTGACTTATCTTTTTATTGCACATGATTTGTCAATGGTAAGACACATTTCCGATAGAGTTGGGGTTATGTATCTTGGAAAAATGGTAGAGTTGTCAACTTCAAAGAAGGTATATGAAAATCCACTTCATCCATATACTCAAGCATTGATGTCAGCTATTCCTATACCAGACCCTGATTTGGAGAAAAATAGAAAAAGAATTATGCTTGAAGGGGATGTTCCTAGTCCAATAAATCCAAAGCCTGGCTGCAGATTTGCTAGTAGATGCAAATATGCTAAGCCAATTTGCATGGATCAAGATCCTGAATTCAAGGAAATTGAAGATGGACATTTTGTAGCTTGCCATCTATTTGATAAATAATAAAAAAATCCAATTTCGTCATGAAATTGGATTTTTTTATTGCAATAAAGCTAATACAGAGGTTTAACTAAGGACATCATCCATATTATAAAGGCCCGGATCCTTCCCGACAATAAACTGACAAGCTTTAACAGCACCTACTGCGAAAACTTCTCTTGATAGAGCTGTATGCTTTAGTTCAATGATTTCTCCTTTTCCGGCAAAGATAACCTCATGTTCACCAACAATAGAGCCTCCTCGTACTGCATGAATACCTATATCAGTCTTTTCTCTTTTTTTAAGTCCTTCACGACCATATATAAAGTCTGTTTTCTCATTTATTGAAGTTTTGATTGTATTAGCTAATAAAAGTGATGTACCGCTAGGAGCATCAATTTTTTGATTATGATGCTTTTCTATTATTTCTATATCATAATCACCAAATAAAACAGGTGTAATATTACGCAAAACAGCGTTCAAAATATTTATTCCCAGGGACATATTTCCGGAATGAAATATAGGAATAACTGAACTTGTTTTACGTATAAGCTCATACTGTAGCTCTGTATAACCTGTTGTACAAAGTACTAAAGGAAGCTTTTTTACAGTTGCATATTCCAGTAAAGTATCCAAGCTTTCTGGGCTTGAAAAATCAAGAATTACATCAGCTTCTGAAGTAACTTCCGTAATTGAACTAAAAATATTAGTATGCTCAGATTTCATTGAAGTTCCTTTATCAATACCAACCGTAATTTTCATATTTTCATTGCCGCTTAGAGTTTCTGTTATTGTTTTCCCCATTCTCCCATTACAACCATTAAGTATAATTCTAATCATTTTTACCTCCCTAAATCAAACCTGCCTTTAATAATTCCTTTTTTAATAATGAAAGATTACTGTCATACATATCACATAAGGGCAATCTTAGAGGTCCTATATTTAAGCCCATTAAATTCATAGCAGTTTTAACAGGTATAGGATTTGTTTCAATGAATAATGCATTTATCAATGAAAGATATTTTAATTGAATAGTTAGAGCTTCCTGAATATTTCCCATGAAAAATTCTTCGCATATATTATGCATCTGTTCTGGAATAATATTAGCAGCAACAGAAATAACTCCGGAGCCACCCAAAGCCAATATTGGTATCACTTGGTCATCATTTCCTGAATAAATATCAATTCTATCTCCGCATAAAGCTTTTATCTTAGCTACCTGGCTTATATCACCACTAGCTTCTTTAACTGCAACTATATTGGAGTGCTTTGATAATTCCATTAAAGTATCAGGATGTATATTCATTCCCGTTCTGGAAGGAACGTTATATAAAATTAATGGAATCTTAACACTTTCCGCAATTGTACTAAAGTGAGCGACTAACCCTTTTTGAGTAGTTTTATTATAATATGGTGTAATTATAAGTAAGGCGTCAACTCCAATCTCTTCAGCCCATTTACTCATGCTAACTGAAGCCATAGTATTATTATTACCTGTTCCTGCAATGACAGGTATTCTCTTATTGATTGTGTCTACAGTAAATTTAATGGCTTGTTTTCTCTCTTCTTCACTCATTGTTGAAGCTTCACCTGTTGTACCGCAGATTACTATTGCATCAGTTTTAGCATTAATTTGTTTTTCCAAAAGCTCTTGAAGTTTTTCGAAATCTATACCGTCTTTCTTGAATGGCGTTATTATTGCTACTGCACTACCCTTAAAAATACTCATTTAAATCCCTCGCTTCATACTTTCTACATATCTTATTAAATTGACATGCAGTTTTAAATATAACTTTCATAAGGCCCCTTTGTTTATTTAAAGTAAAGACCCTAGTAATATTATATAATCATTGTCAAAAAAATTATATACCGATATATAATTTTTTTCAAATATAAATATACAGTTTGTTGCATATTTATCCTCTACAAGCTAAATTACAGCATATTCTGAAATTATGAAAAGGGGTAAAATTCAAAATAATAATTTTCTATAAAATGTATAAATGATGTGTTGTGAGTAAAAAATAAGTAATATAGTAAAAGGAGGAATAATTATGGGAAAAACACCTCTTAAAAAAGTAATAAAGGCAAAATTGAAATCAAATAAGGAATTAAGTGAAAGTGAGAAATTAAGAGAAAAAATTAAATACGAAATAGCAGATGAACTGGGTTTGAGTGATAAAGTAGATAGGCTAGGCTGGAGTGGACTAACTGCTGAAGAAACTGGGCGGATTGGTGGAATAATGACTAAAAGAAAAAAGAATTTACATATTCCAACAAATAAAGAGTTAATGGCTAATGAGAATATGATTATTGATAAATAATACTTATAATATGAACTTAATAAAAATGATAATTTGACATAATAATTAAGAAAATGACTAAAAATAATAGCATTTTTATATTTTTTTGAGAATTAATAATAATTTGTTGTAAAATTTAAAAGACTGATGTATTGTTAGTTGTATATATAGATAGATAATATAACTAGTTGGGGGTGTTATTTTATGGAAAGGATATTATCATTTTTTAAGAATATTAAGATTGTTAAAAGTGTAAAAATTATGCTTGCACTTAGTATAATAGGTTTTTGCATTCTAGGTTTTTTTGGCTTTAATGGAATGAAAAAGCTAAATAATAATTCTAAAGAAATGTATGATAAAAGATTTCTTGCTGTAACACAAATACAAGCAATAAATAATGAGCTATTAAATATTAGAATCGCAGCAAGCAGTGCCTTTCAAAGGTATAGTTCAACTTATGACGGAAGTGTAAAAAATAGTGATCAGAAAGTTCAAAAACAAATTGCAGATTATAAATCTCAAAAACTGGACAAATCTCAGGAAAAAAAGATAAATTTATTTATAGATTTATACAGCAGTTATGTGAAGAAATGGACAGAAATAAATAAGAAATTTTCAGATGGGAATACGCCAAGCCAAATGGAGATGGATATGCTAACAAATGATGGAAAGGCATTATCTTCAAATCTGGATAGTCTGTTAGAGTATGATAAAAATGCTGCAGCTAAACTAAATACTGAAAATGAGAGTGTGTATAAGAGCAATGTTGTTATGTTCTTAGTAGTATTTATAATATCAGTTATTTTATTAGTAATCTTTTCAATTGGTATTATTTTAGTAGTTAAATATTCCTTAGAAGATATGAAGAAAAATCTTGATTTCATTGCAGAAGGAGATTTTACTAATCACATAGATGAAAATCAAAAAAACGAGTTTGGCGTAATGAAAAAAAGGCTTTCAAAAGCTAAAAAAGAAATTTCAAAAATGATTTATTCCGTAAAAGAAATAACATATTTAATTCAAGGTGATTCGGAAAGTCTTTCCGAAATATCCAGAAAGATGAGTACTTCTTCAGAAGAAGTGGCTTCGGCAGTTAGTGATGTATCACATGGCGCAGCAATACAATCGGAAGATTTGGTTAAGATACATACATCGCTTATGAGCTTTGGAACACAGATTGAACAAATATCAGATTCCATATACGATGTGGAAGAAAATACAAAGAGTATGAATTTAAAAGCGGAAGTAAGTAATAAAGCACTGACTTTGTTAATTGATTCTATTTCAAATATAAGTGATTCTTTTAGTAATATTACTGGAAAAATAACCAATCTTAATTTGAGTATTGCTCAAATAAATCAAATAACTAACGTTATAAATAATTTAGCTGGACAAACAAATTTATTGGCACTTAATGCGGCTATTGAGGCTGCAAGAGCGGGTGAAGCCGGCAGAGGGTTTTCTGTAGTAGCTGATGAGATCAGAAAATTAGCTGAGCAGTCCAAGAATTCATCAAATAATATAAATAAGCTTTTGACTACCATTTCAACAGAGACTGAAGAAGTTGTTGCAACAACAGATTCTGTTAGTTTAGAATTAAATAATCAAATAGATATGATTAAAAATTCAATTGAATCATTTAAAGATATAATCAGTTCTATTGGGGCAGTGTTACCTAAAATTGAATCTATAAATAATTATGCTGTAACAATAAAAGGAGTTAAGGATGATATTATACTAAATGTTGAGGCTGCTTCTGCTGTAGCTCAACAGGCATCCTCATCAGCTGAAGAAATAGCAGCTACATCTCAAGAAATGAATGCCTTTTCTGAGGAGGTTTCTGCATCCGCTCAAAGTCTTGCAGACTTAACTAAACAGTCAATGGAAAAGGTAAATATATTCAAAGTACAGGAAAACATGGAAATTAGTAGAGTTTCTTATGAAGAAGCTTTAATTGAGAAAATAGACGAAAGTGCGGAAGGTATTGTTGCTTCAGAAAGCTCTAAAAGCGGTGAGACAATTGATGAAGGGGAAAATGATACATTTAAAGATGCAGAGACAGAATGCAATCTGGAAATTGAAGAAAAGAATCCGGAAGAAGTAAAACTAGAAGAAAATATTTATTAATTTTCATATAGAAAAACAATAGCAAATAAACGTCTCTTTGCTATTCTGAGTTTATAAACATAGGCTTGGAATAAAAAAGAGATGTTTTTCTTCTTTACCAAGGATGATTTTCATAATATACTGGGAATGGTACTTTTATTGGGAAGGTGTGAGTGTTGAATGGCAGTATATAGTAAGTTTGCTGAGATATATGATAAATTGATATATGAAGATATAGATTATTTGTCCTGGAGCAAATTTTTAGAAATAAAGTGTAAAAAATATGACATTCGTAATGATAATTATTTGGATTTAGGCTGTGGAACGGGTAACTTATCTATAAACTTAGCAAAAAACTTTGCAAGAAGTTGGTGCGTAGATCTTTCGGAAGAGATGCTTATAATAGCAGAAAGAAAATTCAGGGATAGAAGAATAAAGGCAAGATTTATCAGACAAAATATGATAGATTTAAATTTGAATTGTAAATTCGATTTAATTACATGTGTTTTGGATTGCACAAATTATTTGGTGAATGATGGAGAGCTAGATCGATTTTTCAATAAAATCTATGAACACCTTGATGATTCGGGTATATTTGTATTTGATATAAATAGTAAATATAAGTTAGAAAATATTATAGGTGATAATATTTTCACCTATAATAGCGATGAAGTTGTATATATATGGGAAAATCAAATTGACGATAATGTAGTAGAAATGGATCTTACTTTTTTTATCAAAGATGGAGAGAAATATGAAAGGTTTGATGAGTTTCATAGAGAGAGAATATATTGTGATAATTATGTGGAACAGGCTTTAATGAGAAATAACTTGCAAATTAAAGAAAAATGTAATAACTATACTGACTATGATATAAATGATAGTTGCGAAAGAATAACTTATATAGTCTCAAAAAAGTAAATTTTATAGGAGTGATAATATGACAAAAGATATTTTAGTAATAGGAACTGCTGCTCAAGGAACTGTAAGATTTGTAGGGGCAGAAACTACAGAATTGGTAAATGAAGCATCAGTTACGCACCAATGTAGTGCAACTGCGTCTGCAGCACTGGGAAGAATGCTGACCAGTGGTGTGATGATGGGTTCTATGTTAAAAAATGATAAAGATGTCCTTACTCTTCAGATTAAAGGCGGCGGACCTGCTGGTGCCGTGGTTGTAACAGCATATCCTGATGGAAGAGTAAAAGGTTATATTGGCAATGCTTCTGTGGATTTACCAAGGAATGAGAAAGGTAAGCTAGATGTGGGGGGAGCCATCGGTAAGAATGGTAATTTGACTGTCATAAAGGATTTGGGGATGAAAGAGCCTTATGTTGGACAAATACCAATAGTAAGTGGTGAGATAGGAGACGATTTGACGTATTATTTTACAATGTCTGAGCAAACACCATCCGCAGTGGGTGCGGGAGTTCTCGTTAAAGAAGATCTCTCAATAAAAGCTGCAGGAGGATTTATAATACAGATGATGCCTGGAGGCAATGAATTGGCAGCGGACTTAATTATGTACAGATTGCAGGAGATGGCGTCTATAACGGAGATGCTGGATAAAGGGCATTCAATCGAAGATATTATTTTAAATATTTTTGAGGATATGTCGCCTAAGATTATGGAACGCAGAAAACCTGTGTATAGCTGTGATTGCAGCAGAGAAAAAGTAGAAAAGGCATTGATTAGCATCGGAAGAAAAGATTTAACTGAAATATATGAAGAAGGTAAGAGCGAAGAAATAAAGTGTCACTTCTGCAATAAAGCATATGAGTTTTCCAATGAGGAAATAGGAGAGCTTTTGAGTAAGAGTCGATAGTTACGGAAATTGATATTTCTAGAGATTATAAGGGTTAAAGAAAAAACATAGAAATTTCTTAATAAAAAGCTATAAAAGTAGTTGACAATAACTCTTAACCAATTTATAATAATATTTGTCTTGATAATTAGTGGGCGCATAGCTCAGCTGGGAGAGCATCTGCCTTACAAGCAGAGGGTCACAGGTTCGAGCCCTGTTGTGCCCACCACTATTTTAATGGCCCAGTGGCTCAGTTGGTTAGAGTGCCGGCCTGTCACGCCGGAGGTCGAGGGTTCGAGTCCCTTCTGGGTCGCCATATTTATGCTGGCATGGCTCAACGGTAGAGCAGCTGACTTGTAATCAGCAGGTTGTAGGTTCGATTCCTATTGCCAGCTCCACTTTTTAAATTTAATATGGCTCCTTGGTCAAGCGGTCAAGACACCACCCTTTCACGGTGGTAACAGGGGTTCGATTCCCCTAGGAGTCACCATTTGCGGTCGCATAGCTCAGCTGGGAGAGCATCTGCCTTACAAGCAGAGGGT
>JAEZDX010000371.1 GCA_023417975.1 Bacillota bacterium | reverse complement strand
CTATAGTACTGTGTGTTGTTTCGTAAGCTAAAGTAAAAAGAGCTGTAGAAAGACAGCTCTTCAATTATATACTAATAATATGCAATGTTTTTACATTTTAGTCTAATTTATAAATCCAGCCTTCAGGTGCTTTTATGTCTCCAAATTGGATACCCATCAAAGTATTGTACAACTTTGTAGTTACAGGACCTACTTCCTTTTCGCTGTAGAATACATGAAGCTTATTATTATAACTAATACCTCCGATAGGAGTAATGACGGCAGCAGTACCGCAGGCACCTGCCTCTTTAAATTCGTGGAGGTTGCTAATTAATACATCTCTCTCTTCCACAGTTAGTCCCATGTACTCTTTGGCTATGTGCATTAACGAATATTTTGTTATACTCGGCAAAATAGAATTAGAATTAGGTGTAACAAAGATATCATCCTTTGTTATACCGAAAAAGTTAGCAGCTCCTACTTCTTCTATCTTAGTGTGAGTAGCAGGATCAAGATAAATACAGTCTGCAAAACCCACTTTTGCCGCTTCTTCATGTGGAAGTAAGCTTGCAGCATAATTACCACCAACTTTTACACCGCCTGTACCATTAGGTGCAGCTCTGTCGTAGTCTGAAACTATAAAGTTAACCGGAGTTAGGCCTCCCTTAAAGTAAGGACCTACAGGTAAACAAAATATTCCGAATAAATACTCAGGAGCCGGCTTAACACCAATATTGTGCCCAACACCTATCATGTAGGGCCTGATATATAGTGTTCCACCGGTTCCATAAGGAGGAACGAAGTGTTCATTAGCCTTAACTACCTGTTTTACCGCATCAATAAACTTCTCTACAGGAAATTCAGGCATTAGAAGTCTTCTGCAGGTAGAAGCCATTCTGTTTCCATTGGCATCGGGCCTGAACAATTGTATATTTCCATCTTTTGTTCTATAAGCTTTTAAGCCTTCAAAGCACTGTTGACCGTAATGAAGGGCAGCCGATGCTTCACTTATGGTTATCATATTATCTTCTACCAATTTGCCGGAATCCCATTTTCCATCTTTCCAAACCGATATAAAGCGCAAATCCGTTTTTATATAGCTAAACCCCAAATTACTCCAATCAATGTTCGCAGAACTATTCATACCAATCACCGCTTTCTATATTTATAATTTTTAATTATAGCATAAGTATCCACAAAATTGCAGATTCTTTATTTATTTTATATTAAATATTAGTATATAAAATTTTACTTATCATAAGAACTTGTTTTTAGAATTTATTATAATATGGAATAAATAAATTTATTTAAAATAAATTTATAATAAAAAAGAAATAGATATCTTCAACTGGACTGCTATAAATTCGAAAGGAGGAATTATCATTAAAGCTAAAGTAGCACATTATTTTACAAATATAGGTGCATTAATAATCAGTATACTATTATCTGAGGGAATAGGCTTCATTGCCGGCTCATTTGTAAGAGGGGCGAATAATTACTATAGTCTGCTGAAAAAGCCTTTTTTCTCACCGCCAGCTATAATATTTCCTATAGTATGGAGTGTTTTATATTTATTAATGGGTATAGCAGCTTATGGAGTTTGGCTTAAAGGCAAGCAAGGTTACGAAGTAAAAAGGGCATTAAGACTTTACATAATACAATTAATATTGAATTTTCTTTGGCCTATTATCTTCTTTAGATTAAACCTATATGGAATTGCTTTCTTAGAACTTATAATATTATTGATTTTTGTAATCCTTACCACTATAGAATTTTTTAAGATAAATAAAGCTTCAGGTTTTTTGATGCTGCCATATATTATTTGGTTGTTTTTTGCAGCTGTATTAAACTATTACATATGGCTGCTGAATGAAGCATAAAAACAAAGACTGAAATCCATAGACAAATTATGGACTTCAGTCTTTATTGCTAATATAAATGATTTCGGTTTTTTGTTTTTATTCTATGTCGTATTAGTAACACTGAAAGCCGTCAATACTACGAAGATCAACTCCAAAATATATCCATCTTCTGCCATTCCATCTGAAGCCAGCAGCAGATTTTCTTCCTACATAAGTGAGATAAGCCCAATAGCCCATACCTCTTTTAGGCCATATATATACGAATCTATAGGTACAAGGTCTTA
Source organism: Bacillota bacterium (assembly GCA_023417975.1). Lineage (GTDB taxonomy): Bacteria > Bacillota > Clostridia > Clostridiales > Clostridiaceae > JAEZDX01. Next base: position 2,429 of record JAEZDX010000371.1, on the reverse strand, counting down.
TTGCACCGGGATCAACAGCTTTTACTGATGGCCCGCCAGGACCAGATGCTGTTCCAGGCTTTGTGGGAGTGAAGGATGGAGGTGGAGTTTTAGGACCGTTAGTGCTGCTTCCGGGATTCATAGAAGGAAAAATAGGGGGTAAAAATTGTCTATATGGACATTGTGGAGGAAGTTCACTTGTTTCCAACTCATAAAGTTCATTAACATCTCTCAATCCGTCAATTTCTTCAGGATCTTCAAATCTAAAGGAATCATAATTGGGATAGTTATAAAATAACATAACAGGTCTCCTATCAAAATATTACAATATAGAATATGATAGAACATTTCAATTGTATACTATTTTTCCTGCTGTAATTTCTGAAGCTTTTATTTTCTTTAGCTATAAAGAAGGAGGTTTACAATATTAAACTTTCAAATTATAATGTTGTTAAGACAGATATTCAAATTCAATTCTTGAACGCAATTTAAAATAATGAATCTTCAACATTTTTTAAATTGCTATGTTATATTTTGAATTAGGATATCTATATAGGGAAACATTACGAAAACTTAACTTATACATGTGTCAAAATAGCGAATCTTCAACGCTTTTTGACCATGTATAAGTTAATAGTTGAAATTGTTTCCGTATAAAGATGTTAACTTAACTTTTATTGGAGGAAAAGATGCTGAGAATTTGGGGAAAGATTATGAAAAACGGTAAAATACTTAGAGATATAGTTGTAACTTCTAATGTAGACGGAACTTATCAGGATAACTTGAAGGCTTGCATAAGGGAGGTTTGCGATATGCTTGATATAGAGAAGCCCTACTGGCTGCCCGTAAACCTAAAGGAATTTAATGATAGAGGAAAAGTTAATTTTGATTCCAATAATTTTATACAACAAATTGAATTCGACAGATTTGTAATTGAAGAATTGGATTGGAAATAGAAGGGCTTAGGGATGAAATTATATCCCAAGGCCCTTTGTTTTTATACGTAAAAACCGTTAGTATAGCAAAGCTTTCCATGTTGACAAATACACCTAAATTAGGTTTAATGTTTTATAGTATCATATTATTGTTACTTCTGTGCCAATAGGTACTAAATTGTAGAGTTCGATAATATTTTTGTTATAAGTTCTTATGCAACCGTTAGATATTCTTTTTTTTATTGAATCGGGCTTATTTGTTCCATGGATGCCGTACCCTTTTATGCTTAGTCCCAGCCACCGTGCACCAAATGGTCCACCCGGGTTGAAGGCTTTGTTAATAATTTTGAAACTTCCCTTTGGAGTAGGAGTGGAAGGCTTCCCTACAGCAATGGGATAGTTTTTAAACGGTTTGCCGTCTTTTAATAGAGTTAATGTTAAGTCTTCTGTATTAATAATGATTTTATATGGATTAGCTTTACGATAGCTTTCATAAATAGGTGAGTACATTTTTCCCTCCAAAGCAATTTCTGTATTATATAATATTCTGAAATTTGCTTTATTGCTGCTTTGTTTATATAAATTCTCAAAAGATAGAAATATGACATAGATATTTGTATTGTAAGAAAGGCTGATGATAGTATGGAAAATGAAAATAAGAGAATTATTGTTGGAATGTCCGGAGGTGTTGACTCTTCCGTTGCAGCTCTTCTATTAAAGGAACAAGGTTATGACGTTATAGGCGTATTCATGAAAAACTGGGATGAAAAAGATGATGAGGGTCTTTGCACCGTAGTGGAAGATTATGAGGATATGCGAAGAGTTTGCGATCAAATAGGTATCAGATATTATTCTGTTAATTTTGTAAAGGAATATTGGGACAGAGTTTTCACATATTTTTTGAATGAGTATAAAAAGGGTAGAACACCTAACCCGGATGTAATGTGTAACAAGGAGATTAAATTTAAGGCTTTTTTAGATTATGCCATGAAGGTTGGGGCATTATATATGGCTACGGGACATTACTCAAGGGTAGATTACCATGATGGTGAGTACAGACTGCTTAGGTCATTGGACTCAAATAAAGACCAAACATATTTTCTCTGCATGCTAAACCAGGAGGCTTTGTCTAAAACCCTATTTCCAATAGGGCATTTGAATAAAAAAGAAGTTAGGGAGATTGCATCAAAATATAATCTTCAAACTGCAAATAAAAAGGATAGCACAGGAGTTTGTTTTATCGGTGAGAGAAATTTCAAAAAGTTTTTAAGTAACTATCTTCCTGCCAAATCAGGTGAGATGAAGACAATAGAGGGTAGCATTATCGGAAAACATGACGGTTTAATGAACTATACTATACGTCAGAGAAAGGGACATGGTATAGGCGGTACCGGATCAGGTGAACCATGGTTTGTTGTAGATAAGGACGTCAAAAACAATATTCTATATGTAGCACAAGGTGAGAATAATCCTGCTGCATTTACAAGGGCTTTGGAAGCATCAAATTTAAATTGG
>JAEZDX010000291.1 GCA_023417975.1 Bacillota bacterium | reverse complement strand
AGCACCTTTAGGTGTAAGCCTGTAAAGGCATGCGGTTGGCAAACCGTTCAGTGTGCGTGTAGCACTGCCAGTAATATGCCCTTATAGGGCTAGAGCAAACCACCCGTTTTACGGGTGGTCCTGATTTATGAAAGAAAAAAAGGGGGCAGGGTTATGGTAAGTAAAGCAATTACAGAAGAAAATTTGAAAAAACTTCTGGAAATACTGGATAATATCAAATATGGCTCTGTAACATTGGTAGTCCAGGATGGAGTAGTCGTTCAGATTGAGCGCAATGATAAGCTTAGGTTAAGATAGTTTGGGGAGTATTTTAATAATTTATACAGTTGATAAATTTAATACATAACATAAGATTTAGTTGACCAGAAAAACTGGAGACTAAGCTGTAATTTTGCAGTTATATTTTATATATGCAAAACAGCTTGGTCTCTTTTATTTTTAATCAAATTGGGGAGGTATATTAAATATGAAAAAAAGAATAGGAGCAATTTTACTGGCATTATTTACAGTAGCAACAACGGCTTTAACAGGCTGCTCACAAGACACAAAGAAAAATACAAACAAAACCGGTTATGTACAAACCGATGATGGAGTAGGAGCAGCAGGTACAGTAGTTATTCCTGAAAAAATTAAAGGTAAGGAATTAAAAATAATGGTTGTAAGAAAAATAGGTGGAGATGACCATACAGCGCAATTCCTTGCGGGGGCTAAGGAACAAGGTGAAGCATATGGCTTGAAGGTGGATACTTTTACTGCCAATGGTGACAGTGCTAAGTTCCACGATGCTATTAGTCAAGCTCTAGAAAAAAAATATGATGGTTTTATAATATCTCATGGTGATGACGAAGCAACTGTTGAAGATGTTAAAAAGATCACAGCAAAGGGAATTCCCGTAGTGACCTTTGACTCAAATTCGAAGTTGGCAGATATAGATGGAGTTACACTTACTTCACAGGATGACGAAGCACTAGCTTTACTTTCTCTTAAAAAACTTATTCAGGATCACAATGGCAAGGCAAATATCATCTACTTATGGGTAGACGGTTTTCCACCAATGGTTAATAGAAACAGAATATATAAATCACTTTTAGATAAATATCCGGGTATAAAGGAGGTAGAGAGATTTGGAGTAGCCTCTTCAGATACTTCCGTGCAGACACAAAATGCTGTGGCAGCTATGCTGGCTAAACACCCAAAAGGAGAAATTGATGCAATATATGCAGCGTGGGATGCATTCGCTATAGGAGCCGCCCGTGCAGTTAAGGAAGCAGGACGTACAGAAATAAAAATATATGGTATAGATGTTTCAAATGCAGACCTTCAGGCAATACAGGAAAAAGACAGCTCATGGATTGATACTGCAGCAGTAGATCCGAAGCTTATAGGTGCTGTGGATATAAGAATACTACTTAAGAAAATAGCGGGAGAAGAAACACCAAAATATTATGATTTGGAAGCTTCATTAATATCTCAGGACAAGCTTAAAAATGCGGGTACAGCTGTAAATATGCAAAATCTTTCAAGTATTATACCAGGTTGGGGAAAAACAACTTCCTTTGAAGAACCATGGATGAGTGCTTTAAGTTCTGAAAAATAGAATTAGTTGTATTGAGCAATATTATTAAGGATGGTATGTATATGCGGACTTTGAAGCTTTTAGAGATGAATAATATATCAATAGAATTTCCTGGAGTAAAAGCCCTTAATAATGTTAGTTTTATGGCAAAAGCCGGGAAGGTTCAAGCAATAGTAGGGGCAAACGGGGCAGGAAAATCTACATTGATGAAGGTACTTTCCGGTGCATACAGCCATTATACGGGACATATATGGGTAGAAGGTAATAAAGAAAATATAAAATCCCCGGTAGAAGCAAAAAGACTGGGAATTCAGGTGGTTTATCAAGAAGTTGATATAGCGCTGGTGCCTAACTTAACAGTAGCAGAGAATATATTACTGGACAGTATTGTGAGTAACAGGGAAAACAAGTTGTTCTTTAGTTGGAAGGAGCTTCATGCAAGAGCCGAGGAAGTACTAAAAAGGTTGAATATAAACCTATCAACAAAGAAATATGCTAATGAATTGACTCTTTCTCAGAAACAGATGGTACTTATAGCAAGAGCTATAGCAGAGCAATGTAAGCTGTTGATTCTGGATGAACCCACTGCACCACTTAGCTTTGCCGAAACCGAAGAATTATTTCGGATTGTAAGAGAATTAAAAGCTGATAACGTAGGAGTTATTTTTATATCACACAGACTGCCGGAATTGTTTCAAATATGTGATAACGTAACTGTTATGAGAGATGGTGAAATAGTGGCTGTTCACGATATAAGCGAAACTTCTCAAAATATGGTAGTGGAGCAGATGCTGGGAAAAAAATTTGAAGATACATTTCCAAATAGAAATAGAGTTCATAGGGCTAAAGTTTTGGATGTGGTTGATCTTTGTGATACCAATAAGCTAAAAAATGTTCATATTCATGTTGAACAAGGAGAAATTATCGGAATTGCCGGGCTTGTGGGTGCGGGTAAGACAGAGCTTTGTAAAGCACTGTTTGGGCTTACTG
>JAEZDX010000290.1 GCA_023417975.1 Bacillota bacterium | reverse complement strand
AGCACCTTTAGGTGTAAGCCTGTAAAGGCATGCGGTTGGCAAACCGTTCAGTGTGCGTGTAGCACTGCCAGTAATATGCCCTTATAGGGCTAGAGCAAACCACCCGTTTTACGGGTGGTCCTGATTTTGAGAGGATGTGATTATTTGAGAAAAGAAATACTAAAAGGTGAATTTATTTTGTGAGCTGCTTTCACCGGGAATTATTGCTTTATAAATAGGAGGGCTATAACATGAGAGCATTAAATGTATTATTAAAGCCTTATAAGGGGCTATCTAAAGAGATATGGGTGTTATTTTGTGCAAGAGTAATTAATTGCATGGGAGCCTTTATATTTCCGTTGTTAACACTTATTTTGACTACGAAGTTTGGAGTGAATGAAAGTAAGGCAGGGGTAATTATTACAGCATCCGGCATAACTTTTATGTTGAGCTCAGTACTTGGAGGAAAGCTTACAGACGTATTTGGAAGAAAAAGAATTATAATTGTGTTAAATAGCTTAGGGGCACTTTGCTATATAATTGCAGCCTTCATGCCTGTGTCAATACATATGCTGCCTATGATTATTGCGGCTGGCTTTTTCATTGGAATGACGGATCCTGCAAGCTCTGCACTAATGGCGGACTTGACAACTCCGAAGACGAGAAACGGCGCATATTCACTATTTTATATGGGTATGAACATTGGCTTTGCGTTTTCACCCAGTATAGGTGGGATGCTTTTGAAAAATCATTTGAATTTATTGTTTTTTATCGACGGTTTTACAGCATTAATTGCTATGCTACTTATTCTAGTGTTTATACCAGAAACTATAGGTAAGACAAAAGAGGTACTGGGCGATGACAGGGAGATGGAAAAGCATGTTGAAGGCTCAACGCTGAAAGTACTTCTACAGAGACCTATACTTATTTTCTTTGCACTTACCATGTTTGGATATAATTTTGTATACTCACAATGGAGCTATTTATATCCAATGCAGGTGGAGAGAAGCTTCACGGGAGCAGGCTCTTCCATTTACGGAAGGTTGGTCAGCTTTAACGCTGTAATAGTGATTTTCCTTACTCCTGTAATTACAAGACTTCTAGTCTCAAAAAGAAGCACAAAAAAGATATTTTATGGAGGAGTATTATATGCAGTGGGCTTTGGCTCACTAGCTTTCGGAAGCAACATATATTTTTATATCGCATCTACGCTAATTATTACCTTAGGAGAAATAGTAGTTACAATAAGCTCATCGCCTTTTGTAGCAAATCATACTCCGGCCTCACATAGAGGAAGAATAGGAGCTGTACTACCGGTAATTATGGGAACCGGATATACTCTTGGACCATTATTCACAGGAATGATTCTATCTGTTACATCAATGGCAAATTCCTGGTTTATAATAGGCTTGTTCATGAGCGTATTTACAATTTTTACTATTCTTCTGGATAGGTACGACATAAAGAAAGTAAAAACCGCCAGAGATGCGCAAAAAGATAGGCAAACTTCATTAGAAGAAATGGCTGAAAATAAAGAAATTGAACAACACATATCATAAAAAAACACCATAAAAAAACTGCTCTTACTCATAAATACTAATGAGTAAGAGCGGTTTTTTAATATGCTTCCTAATATATTTTACTTATTGTAAAGCCTTCTCTATTAAATTCATCAATTATTTGCGCTACGTGATCATGCCCGTTAGTTTCGACTGTAACTTCAAGCTGAACGTGCATGAATCTATACTCAGTCTTATATTGGTTATGGTCAAGCTTAATAATGTTAGCTCCTGTTTTAGCAAGTATCTCACAAACCTTCATTAGCTGGCCTGGTTTATCAGCTAATTCCATGGAAAAACAGAAAATTCTACCTCTTGATACCAATCCGCGGTTTATAAGTGAAGAAATAGTTAAAACGTCAATATTTCCGCCACTGACTACACAAGCGACTTTTTTATCTTTTTCAGCTATCCTTTTCAGTCCTGCTAGTGGGAGCACACCCGCATTTTCGGCTATTAGCTTATGCTTCTCCAAAAGAATTAGAAAGGCTTCCATAAGTTCATAATCCGAGACGGTAATAATTTCATCTACATAATCCCTTGTAAGAGAAAAAGTAAGTTCGCCCGGCTTTTTCACAGCAGCTCCATCTGCGATAGTCTTAACAGTATCTAAATCTATTATTTTATTACTATCTATAGAAAGCTTCATAGAAGGTGAACCTTCAGGCTCCACACCTATTATTTTAACCTTCGGATTTATAGCTTTAGCAGCCACTGCAATACCGCTAATAAGTCCGCCGCCGCCAACAGCTGCCAGAATATAGTCAACATCTTTAAGCTCCTCAAATATTTCAATACCTATAGTACCTTGTCCAGCTATTACATCTGCATCATCAAAAGGGTGAATGAAGGTATAGCCCTTTTCCTTTTCAAGTATCTTCGCATGCTTGAAGGCTTCGTCATAGCAATCCCCATGAAGAATAACTTCGGCACCATAACCTTTTGTCGCTTCTACCTTAATTAGTGGGGTAGTTTTGGGCATAACAATTACTGCCGGAGCACCAAGTTTTTGGGCGGCAAAGGCAACTCCCTGAGCGTGATTACCGGCAGAAGCAGCTATCAGCCCACGGCTTCTTTCAGCTTCGCTGAGCTTGCTGATTTTATTATAGGCACCTCTGATCTTAAATGCACCTGTGTTCTGGAGGTTCTCAGGCTTTATGTATACCTGATTTCCGCTTTCCTTGCTGAAAATGCTGCTGTAGATAAGCTTAGTGTCTTTTATAATGCCGTTTAACCTTTGTTTAGCTGCTTGTATTTCCGAAAATGTACAATTATTAGTAGTATTCCGGACAATTTTTTCTTCGAGAGTTTCCATCAATGCTACCCCTTTCAGTAAGTCATATAGAATGAATATTTATAAATGGTTATAACAAAATCAATCCAATAAATCTTATTTTAAACCTTTGGTATAAAAATTCAATACTTTTGGGGACGGTTCACAACTTTTATTAAAATAGCAAAAACGGGGACGGTTCACAATTTTTCCACATAATAAATGGTGCATTACAATATCATATTAAAAAGAAAATTAAAGAATTGTATCAAATTATATAGTTGTAAAATTGTGAACCGTCCCCAAACTTTAAAGAAATTCTGTCAACTTAGCAGCATCTGTTAGTGGCTCAAAGCACCCAATCTCACCGCAGACATAAAAGGTAGCTTTATTATCAATTCTCTTATATTCGTTAAAGAACTCATTTATATCGGATAAGTGACCGTCATGATTGTTCAATACAATAGTAGCCATAGGATAATAACCTTCGTTGATTAATGAAAGAGCTTCGGACACTGCAGATTCTTCGATGGAACCACATATTACTATATTTCTCGGTCGTTTGCCATAAAGAAAAGCCAATACTGCCAGTGCATGAGCTGACGGTGCACCTTTAATTGTGCCGCCGAAGCATTCAAGAGTCTTTTCTGAAATATGCTTATACCTATTTTCAAAGATCATTTCGGATAATCTGAAAAGATTATAGGCTGCGGCAGAATTACCCGAAGGTATTGCACCGTCATAAATTTCCTTCGGCCTAACAAGAAGCTCTTCAGCGTCATGTCCATATAAGAAAAATCCGCCATTTTCTTCATCGAAGAAAAGATCAATCATTTTTTCGGACAAATCGGAGGCCTTCCTCAAGTAATCTGCATTAAGAGAGGCTTCATATAAATCTAAAATACCCCATAGGAGAAAGGCATAGTCTTCAAGATAACCTTTTATAGCTCGTTCTCCATCACGGTATCTTGCAAATAACCGGCCATTCTCGTCCACCAGCATTTGAAGTAAGAAATCAATTGATTTTTGGGCGGCATCCACATACTCTACTAAGTTAAAAGCTCTCCCTGCCTTGGCAAAAGCTGCAGCCATAAGACCATTCCAAGAAGTCAAAATTTTTGTATCCTTAAAGGGGTGAACCCTAGTTTCACGGTAATTAAATAGTTTATTGGCAGAATTCTTGAGTTTTTCATGCAGCTCATTATTTTCGAGGAGCTTATCTAAATCCGTATCTACAAGATTGGGGATGTTTTTACCTTCAAAATTTCCATTATCGGTTATATCAAAATAGCTGGAAAATTGTGAACCGTCCCCACCTAAAGCTTCTTCAATTTCAGAGGTTGACCAAACATAGAACTTGCCTTCCACGCCTTCCGAATCGGCATCTTCTGCAGAATAGAAGCCACCCTCGGGAGAGGTCATATCTCTCAATATGTAATTTCCTATACCTACGGCAATATCTTTATATAACTCTTTTTTTGTAATGGAATAGGCTTCAGTATATGCCATCATGAGAAGGGCATTATCATAGAGCATTTTTTCAAAATGAGGGATGAGCCATTTTTTATCCGTAGAATATCTGGAAAAACCGCCTCCTATGTGGTCGAATATACCGCCTTTGTACATATGAACCAGTGTTTTTTCTGCCATATCCAAAGCTTCCGCCTTGTCATAAAGCTTCCAATATCTCATAAGAAAAAGCAGAATATGGGGCATTGGAAATTTGGGTGAATTGCTGAAACCACCATATTTTGGCTCAAAGCTTTGCTTCAGTTCCGTATAGGTTTTATGAAGGACTTCCTCTTTAAGCTCACCGGAAGTATTTGAAAATATGGAGTTTTGCACTCTTTCTGTAATATGCCGGCTGGATTGAATGAGCTTGGAACTATCATTATTCCACTGTTGAGAAATAAAAGTTAGTAAAGTAATTAAGCCTGGGCGTCCGTATGCATCTTTTTTCGGGAAATAGGTTCCTGCATGAAATGGATTTTTATCAGGAGTCATAAATATGGTAAGGGGCCATCCACCGCTGCCCGTGATAGCCTGACAGAAACCCATGTAGATGGCATCTACATCGGGACGTTCTTCTCGATCTACCTTGATACATACAAAGTTATTATTCAATATTAATGCCACTTCGGTATCTTCAAAAGATTCTCTTTCCATAACATGACACCAATGACATGTAGAATAACCTATGCTCAAAAATATCGGTTTGATTTCTGACTTTGCTTTAGTAAAAGCTTCTTCTGACCAAGGATACCAATCTACAGGATTATGGGCATGCTGCAAAAGGTACGGTGATTTCTCATTAGCCAATCTGTTTACTGTTTCATGTATAGTTCTTGACACAATTTCACCTTCTTTTGATATTTATAATCTTAATATACCCATACTGATATGAGGAATACAATTAATAGAAAAAATAATTTAAGAAATAAGGGACGGTTCACAACTATTCAAATAGATTTCTACCAAAATATCATTGCCAGATAATTCGATAGGAATATTCTCTGAAAAGTTGTGAACCGTCCCCGTTTAGTTCAGTTAGTTCAGTAGTTTTTTTGCACGATGTCTGCTAAAGCTGAATTGAAGTACTGAAGTGTTGTTCTGTGCGTCATTGAGCCGTTGACGTCTTAGATCAAGGTCTTGCTTTATTATTTGCCTCACATTCTCATCGGAATCTGTGCTTAGTTCAATGAGATACGGTAGAGCATCATTAGAAAGATTAGTAAGATATTGAGCATCAATTTTACCATTTTCCCTAAATATTTTAATATTTGCTTTAGAAATGTATCCATCTACATTCAATAAATTAACCACACTATAGAATATAATGGTAATAATCAAGGCACTTTTGTATAAGTTGATTTTTTTATTCCATAAGGCACACATCGCTCCAACATTAAGTATGAGGAGAAGTATCATGAAAAGATGCACATACACTCGTAAATAAGTGTACCCATAAGTGTTTTCATAAAGGCGCATTTTATAATTTGCAGAGTACAGCATGCTTAAGGTAAACACGATTAATAATGAGTAAAGAATATTGCAAAATATGCTCATCTTTTTACTTGAGACTTTTGTTCTGTTAACACCTATAAGAATAATCGAGAAGTTGATTACGGTCACTGCTACGAGCTCAAAAAATCCCTTCCTTGCATATTCTGCATAAGTGAAACCAGAGGGCAGATTTCCACCACCATAAAGATAAGAGAACTGAACTATGGAGAACAGAAGATATATTATATTTATAAGTGCCACAGGAATAGAAATAGTAAAAGCTTCAACTTCAAATTTGGTACTGTCGTTATAGGGTGCGCTGGACTTTCTTTCAACGAAGCTCCAAACAAAAGCAAAAGAGTAAATCGAAATAAAAGTTATAATTACCAGGTGAATTATTGTGACATCTGAGATTTTAAAATATCTTGAAATATCGAGTGCATCAAAGAATTCCTTAACATAGTAATTAAACATCATATCTGCTGAGGAAAGAAAAGCAATAACTATAAATAATAAAGGTATAGAAAAAAGCAGGCCCATTGCTATATGAGGATTTAATTTAATGCTGTTTTGTCTCTTTTTAGAAGGTACTAATCTTTTGATAGAAGTAAAGATTTTCCCAAAATTCACAAGAGGGAATAGTATTATATGAGACCAAATATCCAATAAAAATATTGCCTTATCAAATTGAGTATGTCGGCACCATATGATAATGGCAGCTCCAGTCATAAGTATGGGCAGTACCAATACATTTAAACCTTGAATAGGCATATTGTCGTAAAAAGTACTCCTAAAAATAATAATTAATATGGGAATGAGCCAAAGAAGACCCTTATTATGCTTAAAGTCTAGCTTACTTCGGAGCATAATAAGAAATAATATTATTAAATTACACATTAGCAAAGAAAAGCCAATGCCTGTTAATCCGCTAAAGAATACTTTATCGGCTAAAACTCCTGCACCTATGGCGAATATAATACCTAAAAGTGAATCTTTATCGCTTAGTTTATTTGATTGCTGTTTTTCAGCGGTTTCATCCCCATTCTTAAAA
>JAEZDX010000248.1 GCA_023417975.1 Bacillota bacterium | reverse complement strand
TAAATATTATTATCATCTTAACATTTAAGGTTAATTACTACTATATATTAATTATTGCCGATTTTCAACAGTTATCCTATGTAATTTATTAATTTATTTCATAAGTTATCCCCCTATGAAATTATATTGTTATAGTTTATCATATAGTTATGGACAAAAACACAATCTGCTTTGTTGACATACTCATATAGAAAATTTTATAATTAAATTACAATCAACTTTATCAAAAATACAAAGGAGTTGATACTGGTGAAGGATGTTATATTTGATGAATTTCAAGATAAAGTTAATGAGTCATTATTAAGACATAAAAGCGTTCTGGATATCTTGACAAAGTTTCAAGAAACAAATGCCAGAATTAACAGAGCAGTTGTAAAATCAGTTACAAACTGCGGCTGTGTAAATATAGATGCCTCAAAACAAATAATCCCTTGTGAAGATGATAGCATTGAATCATTAAATGAGTGCATGAAAACACACCTTAACGGAGAATTATGTGATGGTTGTCGTGAAGTTATTGAACGTGAAATAGGCAATAATCTGTTTTATTTGACTGCCTTATGCAATCTTATGGACGTAAGTCTCTATGATGTACTTATAAAGGAATATGACAGAATAAACACCCTAGGTAAATATACATTTAGATAGCATTTATAGATTTAGAGCAATACTTGCTTCAGTATAGTTATTGTTCTAAATTTTTTTATAGTTGTTTATTTAATAGTATTTGCTCCTTTATTCTTCTCAATCCGTTTTTAATGGCTTTAGATCTAGCTTCTCCTATTCCCTCAACCTTATCTAGCTCTTCATGTGATGCCTCAATAACTGCCTTTAACTCTTTGAAATTTCTAACAAGATTTTCTATAATACTAGCAGGAATTCTTGGTACCTTGCTCAAAATTCTATAGCCTCTTGGAGAAATCATTGTATCTACCAAAGGTACTCCCGTATACCCAAGCAGCTTCGATATAACATCCAATTCCAGCAGCTCTTCTTGAGAAATTTCTTGTATGTCTTTATATACATCATTATAATCCAGACTACCTTTACAGTAATCTCGTATTAGTAGTATGCCATCTTGCTCAATATATCTTATTAATTCATTCAGCTGCATAGTAATAAGACGTCCCTCGTTGCCGAGTTCACAAATGTATCTTTCAATTTCAGCTACGATTCTCATCACCATTTCAGCTCTCAGTACCGCTGTTACAACATCTAAAAGCGTTGTCATATCCTGAAACTCAAGTAAATTCAAATTATTCAATACCCTATCAAGAACTGACACATACTTCTCAAGGGTCTGAACAGCCTGATTTGCTCTGGCTAATATAACGCTGCTTTCTTTTAATACGTACTTTAAATCTCCCTTATAGATTGTGATTATATGCCTTCTTTGAGATATAGCAATTACTATAGCACCAGTCTGCTTTGCTATTCTATTTGCAGTTCTGTGTCGTGTTCCTGTTTCAAAAGTTGGTATTGATGAATCAGGAATTAGTTGGGTATTTGCAAATAAAATCTTTTTCAGATCGCTGCTCAGTATTATTGCTCCATCCATTTTAGCCAGTTCATAGATATAGGATGGATTATATTCGGCATTAATGGCAAATCCGCCATCTACAGATTTCATTATGCTTTCGCTGTCACCAAGAACTAGGAGTCCTCCGGTCTTGGCTCTCAAAATATTTTCCAGTCCTTCTCTAAGCTGAGTTCCAGGTGCAAGTGTTTTTAGAATACTCTTCAATTCCTTGTCTTTTTCCTGTCTCATTACATCACCACACAATAATTACATTCATACATATTATTGACACTTTTTTAATATATAAACTATCAATATCTATAGATGAATGAGTTTATTTTAAACTAACCTACACAACTATATTATGATTCAAAGATTTTATACATTACTTCTCTTAAGGACGAAATTCCAATAGTATTAATAGTCTTTATATCTAGGGATATTCTATTCTTTTCAGGTATAATAACATTTTTAAAACCAAGCTTATAAGCTTCTTTAACTAATCGGTCACAGGAAGAAATGGGTCTAACTTCACCGGTAAGCCCTACTTCACCTACTACCATCATCTTTTCAAGCTTAAATTCTCTACCTCTTACACTCGATAGCAAGGCTAAAGCCAAACCAAGATCCGCATATGTGCCATCAATATTTAATCCTCCTACCACATTTACATAAACATCGAAATTATAGAAGGGGATTCTCAATTTCTTTTCCAGTACAGCTAATATAAGATTAAGTCTGGAGGTCTCTATACCAACTGCAGTTCTTCTTGGATTTGCAGTTTTTGTTTCAGTAACCAGAGCCTGAATTTCCACCAATATAGGCCTTGTTCCTTCCATCACACCTATAACTACAGAGCCCTCTGCATTAAAGCTCGCATCTTCAAGAAAGAGCCTTGAAGGATCGGATATCTGCAAAAGTCCTTGATCTTTCATTTCAAATACACCTATTTCACTGGTAGTCCCAAATCTGTTTTTAACCGCCCTCAGTACTCTTATATCTTCACTTCTTTCACCCTCGAAGGACAATACCGTATCTACCATATGTTCAAGCACTCTTGGCCCCGCCAGCTCTCCTTGTTTCGTCACATGCGCTACTATGAAAAAAGGTATATCTCCTGTTTTTGCAACCCTCATCATATGATTTGCACATTCTCTGACCTGCGAAACACTGCCCGGTGCTGATGTAACACTATCCTTATACACTGTTTGTATTGAATCTATAATTACAAAAGATGGCTTTAAGTCATCTATATGTCTCTGAACCAATTCCAAATTAGTCTCTGAAAGAATGTATAGATTTTCAGACACAGTATTTAGCCTATCTCCTCTAATTTTTATTTGTTCTTCCGACTCTTCTCCAGATACATATAGCACCTTACCATATCTCTGAGCAATATTATTGCTTGTTTGTAAAAGCAATGTAGACTTTCCTATACCGGGATCTCCTGAAATCAGTGTTAGTGATCCCTTTACCAATCCTCCGCCAAGAACCCTGTTAAGTTCCTCTACCCCCGTATCATATCTTTCCAAATTACCTGATTTTATGTTGACTATGCTTTTAGGTATGTTTTGCACATTAAAAGATGCATATTTTTGCTGTGGTTTATCTTGCTTTTCTTCCTCCAGCATACTATTCCATTCGCCACAGTCAGGACATTTTCCAACCCACTTTGGTGACTCAAAACCGCACTGTTGGCACACATATATAGTTTTTATTTTAGCCAATATAACCAACTCCATATATTTATTACAAATGGAGCATGACTTGAAGCCATACTCCATTTTTTCATTTCTTCAAACTGCATAATTTTTTATGAACTTGTAGTTAATTTTTATTTTATATCTTCAAAAAACAGCTCATTATTTTTTGCAGTAACAAGCACTTTTCCTCCGGTCTTAACATTACCCCTCAAAATTTCTTCCGATAATTTATCTTCAACAGTCTTTGTTATAGCCCTTCTTAAAGGTCTTGCTCCATATATAAGATCAAAGCCTTCCTTTGCTAAAAGTTTTTCAGATTCTTCATCAAACTCTATAGCAATTCCTTGCTCCCCTAATCTATTGCCTACGGACCTTAGCATTAAGGATACAATCTGCCTTAGATCCTTTTCCTCCAACTGATGGAACACAATTATATCATCGATTCTATTTAAGAACTCCGGTCTAAAGGTATGCTTAAGTTCATCCATTACATTGTCCTTCATCTTCTCATACTCATTTTCCCGCTCTTTTTCTCCTATAGAAAAGCCCATAGTCTTTTGCTTCTTTATTGTAGATGCACCGGCGTTTGATGTCATAATAACTATAGTGTTTTTAAAATTAACTACCTTTCCCTTATTGTCCGTTAGGCGACCATCTTCCAATATTTGAAGTAATATATTAAATACATCCGGATGAGCTTTTTCTATTTCGTCAAATAATACTACCGAGTATGGATTTCTTCTTACCTTTTCCGATAGTTGGCCGCCTTCATCATAGCCTACATATCCCGGAGGTGAGCCGATTAGGTTAGATACGGTATGCTTTTCCATATACTCGGACATATCGACTCTTATCATATTATTCTCATCACCGAACATAGCTTCTGCTAAAGCTTTGCTCAATTCTGTCTTACCAACACCTGTAGGTCCCAAAAATATAAAGGAACCTATCGGTCTTTTCGGATCCTTAAGTCCAACTCTTGCTCTTCTTACCGCTCTTGCAACGGATTTTACTGCTTCTTCCTGTCCTATAACTCTAGTATGCAATATCTCCTCTAGCTTCAGCAATCGTTCCGATTCCTTTTCTGTCAGTTTTTCTACCGGTACATTGGTCCATTTTGCCACAACATTTGCCACTTGCTCCTCAGAAACAATCTGCTTTATGACCCCATTTTGAGTTCTCCAATTTTTCTTTTCATTTTCAAGCTTATCCTTAAGTTCTTTTTCCAAATCTCTTAGCTGAGCTGCCTTTTCAAAGTCTTGAACCCTTATAGCATCTTCTTTTTCCTTAGTTGCCTTTTCGACCTGCTCCTCCATTTCCTTTAGATCCGGTGGTGCAGTTAAATTCTGTATTCTAACCTTTGCACCTGCTTCATCAATAAGATCGATAGCTTTATCAGGTAAGAATCTATCGGTTATATATCTGTCGGAAAGGTTAACTGCAGCATAAATAGCAGCATCTGTAATCTTTACGCCGTGATGAGCCTCATATTTATCTCTTAATCCCATTAAAATTTGCACAGCTTCTTCCTTGGTTGGCTCACCAATATTTACAGGTTGGAATCTTCTTTCCAAAGCTGAGTCTCTCTCTATGTGCTTTCTATATTCATCTATAGTAGTGGCGCCAATACATTGTATTTCTCCTCTTGCTAGCGCAGGCTTCAATATATTTGAAGCATCAATAGCCCCTTCAGCCCCTCCTGCACCTATAATAGTATGAATTTCATCTATGAATAAAATAATATTGCCTGCTTTTCTTATCTCTTCCATTACTTTTTTTAATCTTTCTTCAAATTCTCCTCTGTATTTGGAACCTGCTACCATGGAAGATAAGTCAAGTGTAACTACTCTTTTATCTTTTAAAATCTCCGGAATACTGCCTTCCACTATCTTTTGTGCTAAGCCCTCTGCAATAGCGGTCTTTCCAACACCAGGATCACCAATTAAGCAAGGATTATTCTTTATTCTTCTGCAAAGTATCTCAAGTACTCTTTGCGTCTCATTACCTCTCCCAATTACCGGATCTAATTTGCCCTCTCTGGCATAATCTGTTAAATCCCTTCCAAACTGGTTGAGAGTAGGTGTTGAGTTATCTTTACTTTTGGCAGCCTCACCAGAAGTTGCTTTCTGTTCTCCTGCCATGCTTTGTATTATATCCTTCCTGAGCTTTTCAAAATCGGCTCCCAAATTTGTAAGTATTGTATATGCAACACCTTCCGATTCTCTAATCAGTGCAAGCAGTATATGCTCAGGTACAATATAGTTATGGTTTAGATTTCGAGCCTCTACATGGCTGAGTTCCAATAATCTCTTAGTTCTTGGCGTCAAAGGAATTTCATTTTTTAAAAATTCCATATCACCCTTTCCTTCAAACTCCTCTATAAGATCTTTTACAGATTCGGCATCTATTCCAATTTCATTCAATATTCTTTTTGCAATTCCATCCTCTTCTTTTAATATTCCAAGAAGAATATGTTCAGTTCCCACATACCCATGTTTAAATTCACGTGCTTCTTCCTGTGCATATAACAGCACTTTTTGAGATCTTTCACTGAATCTCCCAAACATCATACTAATCTACCTCCATATCCTTTATTTCAAAGCTTCTTTTACTAAATGAGCTCTATTTATATCCCTTTCTTTATCTGTCAGCCGCGTATTGTAATTGGCTTGAAGTGATGCCGGCTGAGTTACTATTAAAAGATTATTCAGTAAGCTCTTATCAACATCTTTAATTATATCCATTTCTACACCCATTCTTACACTGGATAACAGATCTAAGCATTCACTTGAGTTTAACATTACAGCACTTTTCAGTATTCCTAGTGACCTAAATATCTTATCCTGTAGCTCATATTTATATTTACTATATAACTGCTCTCTTGTATTATTCTCCTCATTTACAATCTGATTCACTATAGCTTCTAAATTGGAAATAATGTCTTCTTCAGAAACACCCAAGGTAATTTGATTGGATATTTGATAGAGATTTCCCTGAGCCTTGCTTCCTTCGCCATATAACCCTCTTATGGTCATCCCCACCTGGGTTAGTGCTTTAATAATTCCATTCATTCCATTATTCATAGTAAGAGCCGGCAGATGAATCATTGCAGAAGCTCTCAATCCTGTACCGAGATTTGTAGGACATGCTGTTATATATCCCATCTTTTCATCAAATGCATAATCCATGCTTTCTTCTATAAGGTCATCAAGTTTATTAGCCATCTCATAGCTTTCTCTCAAATTGAAACCGGCATTTATGCATTGTAAGCGAATATGATCTTCTTCATTTATCATAAGACTTACAGTTTCATTATCGCCTACAATAAATGCAGAGCCTTCCTTATGCTCCAACAGTGCCTTGCTTATTAAGTGCTTTTCCATATACTTTTCACTGTCTATATCGTCACATTCCCATAAATGTATAGAGCGGTAATTATCATTGATATGAGAATTTGTGAAAAATGCAGTTTCAATATTGCTTACTAAAGTTCTTGCATCCTCTACACTCATTTTATGTGGAAATGGTTTTCCCTTTACGTTCCTTGCAATTCTTATCCTATTGCTCAATACCAATTCTTCCGAGCTTCCGGTATACTTCTCCCAATTCTCCATATTATACCTCCCCCTCAGAACTTTGAATCACTCTTATTTCATCTCTCAATTTTGCAGCTTTTTCGTACTCTTCCATGAGAACAGCCTTTTGAAGTTCTTCCTTCAGTTTAAACAACTTTCTCTTATCAACTAATTCTTTTTCAGACTTCAACGGTACTTTCCCTATATGCTCGGAATTTCCTTGAACTCTCCTTACTACAGCTTCAAGTGCGGTATTAAAATAGTTATAGCACTCATCACAGCCTAAATAGCCTGTTTGCTTAAACTCAGCATAGGTGGTGCCACATTTAGGGCACGCGGTTTCAAGCGTTCTCATTCCTTGTGGAGATATATTCAAGTAATCTACAAGTCCACTTAATATATTCTGAAATGAAAAAGGATTGCCAAACTTTATAGTATCACTAATTCCTATTTCATTAGCTTGATGAGCACAAGTTTCACAGAGATTTAACTCCTGTTTCTCCCCGTTAATAATTTTTACAATGTGAACCGAGGCATCATTTTTTCTACACCTATCACATAACATTTTTTAATCCCTCCCAACCTACTTATTACATATTACCATTGCCATGGATTTTAAAATATCAGCCCTTAAGCTATTCCTATTATCATATATATTTAAAGTTCTATCATTAATTGCTATCTTCATAATATTGGCTTCTCTTTCAGTAATAATTTGTGACTCGTACAAACCTTCAATTATTTGAACAGCTTTATCGTAAGTTATACTGCTCCCTACCTTTTCAACTATCAAATCGAGCAGACTCTTACCTGTACTATAATCTATCCTTTTTATTACTATATATCCTCCACCGCCTCTTCTGCTCTCGATATAATAACCTCTGTCTGTAGTAAACCTGGTGGTTAAGACATAATTTATCTGTGAAGGGGCACAGCTGAAATAGTTTGCCAATTCATTTCTCTGAATGGTAAGCTCTCTTTCCGTATTATCACTTAATAGGTCTTTTATAAATTGTTCGATGACGTCAGATAATCTTGTCATAAATCCACTCTCCCGACTTTGTCTTTCTTTGACCTTAATATAATAATAATTGATTTCTTTCTATTTTACAATTTTTCAATTTAATATAATTCAATCATTATCTTCAGATATTTTTTATTATTACCACTTATCTCAAGATTACTACGTTTTTCATAGCAAATCGGCATACTTCATTCTTAATATGCTATAATATTTATCTTCTTGAAATGAACTTACTATTTCAGTAAAATGTATAAAAAACTTATAAATCATCGCAAAATAAAAAAAGACTCTGAGATTTCTCAAAGTCTTTGTCTGGAGGCGCCACCCAGATTTGAACTGTTTAATCACTATAAAAACCCTATAGAAAGGAGTGTTCTGCGATATCCGATTTTATTTGCATACACTTTGCATACATTCAATTTCAGAGAACTTAAGTTGATTCACATTTATAAAGAATACGAACTAAGTAGCTTGCTCTTAACTTTTACAACCACTAGAAACTTTTTCTTACTTCATGTAAATATTTAATTTTATATACCCGAAACTATTTCACTTATAATCCCCGCTGCTTTTCGTTCCTCTTCCTCGCATCTTTCTACAATCTCGCTCATTTCTTTCCGCACTGTTTCATCGTTTAACTTCTTAATATTGATGCTTTCGGTATCAGCACCTGGAGCTAAATCTACTTTAGCAATATATTCATACATCAAACTATTAATATTTCTCCCAAATATATTCCATAAATCATTTAGCTTTTTTTCGTATTCCGGCAGTAATGCTTTTAACTGTAACATAAATTGCCCAGCGTAAAATCTTTTCTCAGCATAATCACACCACATAGGGTCAATTAATGAGTAATCATTATTGATTAATGGTTCATTTTCTATTAATCGGGTTCTCCATTCTGTATAAAATGTCTCAGTCTTAAGTTTTTCTGCATTCCCCAAATATTCGGCTGCCTTTTTCAAACTGTTTATATATATTTGCTTTAGGTCTACAGGACAATTTGAATGTTCACTAACAAATATTACTTTCTGTGTTTTCACGTACCAGTCCCTGCACTCCGTTAAGATGGGCTGAGGATTATCAGAAAAATCGAATGGGAAATAACCCCAATTCAATAAACATTCGCCATTATCTTTATATCCCACAATTACCCCACCAAAACAGCAATCAACAATATTTACAGCAATAACTGGTCTTTTATTTTTTACAATTTCATTAATGATAAGTTCTCTTAATTCCATTTCAGGTATATAATTTTTATCACTTTGTCTCGTGGAATATATATTACATTTATATCCGAATGCTTCCATAGCTGTTAGAATACCACTATCTTCAGTGAGGGTAAGTCCTGCATTATATGTATCTCCAGTTAAGGTTGATATGAGCGTATATGTTTGCATGGTATTCGTATTTTGTCCTATGTATTCCATGTATGACCACATAGAGACTGGGAAATTCAGAGTTATCGGACTAGGGGCTTTGTTTCTCAGTAGTTCACTCGTTGGCTTTCTCTCTAGGAAATAATTTGGTACTTGCTTATTCATAGGCTTGTTGTCCTCCCTATACATTAACGTTGCTTTAGGACAAATATTAAGTTTAACATGAGCATTCCTAGCATGTTTAGGCGTTACTCCATGGAATTTCATAAAGGCTCTGGAGAAGGCTTCTTGTGAATCATAGCCATACTTAACTGCAATGTCTAGTATTTTCATATCGGAATAACGAAGTTCATCAGCCGCTGAACTCATCCTTCTGTTTCTTATATACTCAGCCAGCGGAATCTCCATGCAGAATGAAAAGACTCTTTGAAAATTGTAATTTGAGCAGCATACAATCTTAGCTATTTCATCAAAATCGATTGATTCAGTTAAATGTTCTTCAATATAGTCAAGAACCTTTTCCATTCGTTTAATCCATTCCACAGTTTTCTACTCCTTTTACGATAGGTCTGCTTTTTGCCTATAGCACAAGTTAAATATAATGTATTTCTAAAACTTATTTATGACTATTCTAGCCCAATATTATCAAAATTTAAGTAGTTCGTAAAACTCAATGACATATAATAACTAATTTGAGGGCATATAGAGTATAAAATAATTTTAAATACGTAATATTTAACGAATGTGAACTGCCATTATTAATCCTATGTTATCCTTCCACCATAAACATAATTTTCTATTCTATACAATATAGCAATAATTCTTTAAGTTTAACCACTTTATTATCATCAACTAACACATCTAATTCAAGGTTATCACTATTTATTTGATACATAAACTCCCTGCATCTCCCACAAGGAGGATATACCTTTCCTTCTTTACCAACAGCCACTATTTTAACAATTCTTGATTCCTCATTAGTTACCATTTGAGCAATAGCAGAATGTTCAGCACAAAATCCCATACTGGAAGGTGTATCAATACAAACACCAATATTAACGTTTCCTTTGTCAGATAATAAAGCACTGGCAACAGAAGCAACATAACAATCCTTTGATATCTTTCGAGGTTTGACCTTCCCAAATGCTATTTTTCTTAAATCTTATAAAGTCAAATAAAATCTCCTTTTCCTATTTTCAAATTTTATTTTTCGATAGTAACTCAGACCAAAGTTTTTCTCTATACATAACATTGTCTCTACTTTCGTTTGGATATTCTTCATAATCGTACTGTGTAATTGGTATTAATCCTTCAAAAGCTTTTCCATATAACAATCCATTTTTTAGAAAATCTTCTTTAGCTAATCCTAAATATTTATCTTTATCAACAAGCTCACCTTTCCAAACTCTAAGCCCCGAATAACTCTGAATAATTTTGTCAATTTTTTCATCGTCATTATAGTCTGACCCTCTTGTTTGGTCAAGAAAGTTCTTAATATATTGATTATTTGTACTTATAACCGTATTGCCAATATTATCAGTTTGAACTTTCAAATTTGCATTTGCAATAACTATACATAGGTTTTTAAGGAATGTTTCAGAAGTCTGTTCTCTTTGTGAAATATCTAGTGCACCTTTCATTCCTGCCAAATAATCAATTGAGCTATCTAAAACCTTTGCGATTTTTTTTGAGTTTATTAATTGATGCACGATGGGAAACCACTAATAACCAGTACTTATAACCGACATTTGAAAAAATCCTGTGAAGCAGTTGATATTCCATACAGAAGCAGTCATAAGATTCGCTTTACAGTAGCTTCTCTTTTATATAAAAATGGGCTTGATGTAACTAAATTACAAAAATGGCTTGGTCATTCCACCTTAAGTATGACACTACATTATTTGAAAAATGTTAATACAAATGATGAAGATTATGAAAAAATGGTTAAAACATTAGAATAATGCCTTGCATACATAAAAAAAAAGAATAAAAAAAACTTCAAACCCTTTGTTTATAAGAATTTGAAGCTTCTCTTTTTGGAGGCGCCACCCAGATTTGAACTGGGGGTAAGGGTGTTGCAGACCCGTGCCTTACCACTTGGCTATAGCGCCATAATAGATGATGGCTGGACCAGGAATCGAACCAGGGACACGAGGATTTTCAGTCCTCTGCTCTACCGACTGAGCTA
>JAEZDX010000238.1 GCA_023417975.1 Bacillota bacterium | reverse complement strand
GTTGGAGATTATGAGCTAAGCATAGATGATTATTTGAGTAGAAGAGCCTTTGAGGATGAGATAGGCAGAAACAGTTATTATATTGACATGCACCAATCAATTGAGGAGATGCAATTGATTGAACGAGGAATCATTGATATGGAAGAAAGATGCGCTCATTATGGGAAAGGTGAATCTCACGGTATTCCCTATGGATGCTTAACACCTAAAGGGTTAAAAAATGTATTGGTGGCAGGAAGATCTATATCCTGTGATAGAGCGGTCCAAGCAAGTGTCAGAGTAATGCCGGTATGTCTTGTAACAGGGGAAGCGGCAGGTATTGCAGCTGCGCATGCAGTTAATTATAACAATTGCGATGTACATGCAATAGATGTACAACTGCTTAGAAAAAGACTCAGGGAAGAAGGGGCTTACCTACCGGAATAAAAATATATAACTTGTGTAAGGTATAGGAGGAAACATTATGACAGGATATTTTGATGATACTAGAAGAGAGTATAAGATTGAAAATATGTACCCTAAAAGGCCGTGGATAAATTATTTATGGAATGAAAATATTATTGCAGCAATAAATCAATTTGGCTGCGGAGAAAGCTGGCATAGAGATGCAAATGCCGTAAAAACTATGCTGTGCAGAGGTGGAAATTCAAGGTTGATTTTTATAAAAGATACTGAAACAGAAGAGTTTTGGGCAGCAAATAGGAATTTTGGAAAAGAAAACTTTGAGAACTTTTCTACAGTTGTAGGACAGGGATATTCAGAAATATATTCAACTCATAAAAATATAGAAACTCGATATAAAATATTTATACCAACAGAGGGTAATTTTGAATGTTGGCAGGTACAGGTCAGAAACACAGGAGATATGGACAGGAACTTAAAATTAACGGCGTATGCTAATACGGACAGTAATATGAGCCCTCATTCAGCATACAATTATGGAGAATTCAACGAAGAACTAAAGGGTATATTTTTATCGCACCATGGCTTTGATCTGCAAAGTAAGCTTAGAAATATTTTTTTCATATGTGATAAAGAGGCATCGGCATATGAAACTACAAAGCGCAGATTTATTGGGATATATGGAAATGAACAAAAGCCGGATGCAATGAAAGACAAGCATTTGGCAAGCCAGGGAACATCCTTTGATGATCAAATGGCTGCAGCTTTGCAATTTGACTTAGAGCTAAAAGCCGGAGAGACAAAATGTTTTTGTTATATTTTGGGATTGAGCGCAAGCCTTGAGGAGGCAGCAGCTTTAAAAGAGAGCTCTTTAAATGAGGAGTTTTTCAACAATGAGCTGGCTAAAATTAAGGATACTAGTGAAAAGGGTATAAATAGACTTGTTGTACAAACTCCTAATCAGCATATAAATAGTCTGGCTAATATATGGTTGAAAAGACAGATAGGTCTAGGTAAGACATGGGGAAGAGTGTACTGTCGAGGGTTTCGAGATATTATGCAGGATATAACCGGCTTTATGCCGCTTGATGCTAAAACCGCAGCAGAAAAAATAAAATATTGCTTAAATTACCAATATGATAATGGAAATACCTTGAGACAGTGGGCTCCCTTTGATTTTCATCCATATAGAGATGGAGCCAGTTGGCTTGTGCCCGCCGTTGCAAGCTATATCAAGGAAACCGGAGACTTTGCTTTTTTACAAGAAGAAGTAAGTTATTATGAAGATAAAGCTAGTGGAACGGTATTGGACCACTGCAGGAGAGGCATAAATTTTTTGCTTTCTGAAAGAGGAACACATGGTTTATGTATATGGGGCGGTGGAGATTGGAACGATTCCATTAATAATGTAGGAATGAAATTTATAGGTGAGAGTGTATGGCTTTCACAGGCTGTAGTGAAATCAACAGAAGAGTTTGTACAGTTATTGCTGGCTATAGATAAGAAGGAAGAGGCTGAGCAATATAAGCTTCGGTCGGAAGAACTTAAGAAAGACATATTACGGTATGGCTGGGATAAGGATCATTTTATTTATGGTATTAATGACTGGAATGAGAAAGTGGGCTCATATGAAACAGAACAGGGAAGAGTATATTTGAATCCTCAGACTTGGGCTGTGCTGGCGGATATAGTAGAAGGAAAAGAAGCTGAAAAGCTTATGGACCTCGTTGAAGAAGAGCTGGGCTGTGAATTTGGATATGTTCAGGTAAAGCCAAGTTATTCAAAAGGTGATGATCATATAGGACGTATATCTTATATGGAAAAAGGTGCTTATGAGAATGGATCTGTGTACAATCATGGGGTTGCCTTTAAAATTGCAGCAGACTGCAAACTAGGGAGAGGAAATGCCGCCTATGAAAGTGTAGTAAAAATGTTGAGCTCAAACAGCAAAAATTCCGGTGAAGTTTCAGGGGTAGAGCCTTATGCAGTAACAAATATGTATTTGGGACCTGAAAATCAATTGCGCAAAGGGGAATCCTTAATGTCGTGGATCACCGGTACTGCCGGGTGGCTATTAAGATGCATAACTGAATTTATCGTAGGAGTGCAGGCTGATTATAGCGGATTGAAAATTGAACCGTGCATTCCTTCTCACTGGAAGGATGTAAAGGTAACAAGAATATTTAGAAATTCAGTATATAATATAAATATTCTCAATCCTAAGGGCCTTGAGAAAGGAAGGGTAAGGATAACAGTAGACGGCAAGAAAATAGACGGTAAGATAATTCCTGTCTGCTGCGAAAATACTGAGCATGAAGTTTTAGTAGAGCTGTATTAAATTATTACTACTTTGAGGAAGGACCCGATATTATTATTTACATAAAATGCAAACAATGATATAATAAAGAAAAGTTTTAAGGGGGGAAGTAAGTTATGACACCAGCTAATTGCCTATATTAATTTAATTTAAATTAATATGTGTTTTGTAATGAGTTTTAAATTGCCTGAAGATTTTTAGGCTTTATTGTTATGCTCTTTATGGAACTAGGCATTTAGGAGATAACTTACTTTACTGAAGATTATATCGGAACAAAGATTTTTTAGACTGTAAGAAGACACCATCTTCTTGCAGTTTTTTGCTTTATTTAGATAAATAACTTCATACTTGATTATATAGAATAGATAGTAAATATCTAGTTAAGTTAGATTTAAAGACTTTAGTAAAGGTTCTTCTTACGCCTGTCCATAAACTGCCAAGTGTAGTAGGTGAAAGGAGAAATTTATATGTATGAATTATCGCTAATTGGAGTTAAAAAGTATATGGATGCCACTTTGATTTTAAAGAATGTTACCTTTCAGGTTTATTCGTGTGAGAAAGTAGGAATAGTTGGAGTAAATGGAAGCGGAAAGAGTACCATTCTAAAGTTAATTGCCCGAATAGAACCAATGAATTATTGTATAGGCTATCCGGGAGCCAGAAGTCCAGGATACGATGAAGGCTTTGTTAATGTACCAAAGGAAGCGTCTGTGGCTTACCTTGAGCAAATACCTAAATACGACGACAACTTAAAGGTTATAGATGTATTGAATATGGCTTTTGGTGAGATTTATAAAGTTGAAAAGCAAATGCATGAATTGGAAAATAAAATGAGAGGGCTTCATGGAGATGACTTAGAAAAGGCTCTGAAGCAATATAGTGAAGTAGTCCAATTGTTTGAGGTCAGCGGCGGCTACGAAATGGAAGAGAAATTAAGCAAAATTTGCACGGGATTAAAGCTTGATGAAAGCTTTTTAAACAAGAAATTCAATTTGCTAAGTGGGGGTGAGAAGACTACAGTAGTACTCGGAAAGCTATTGATTGATAATCCGGATATTTTACTGTTAGATGAGCCTACAAATCATCTTGATATGGATTCAATGGAATGGCTGGAAGAATATTTGATAAACTATAAGGGTATTGTTATTATTGTTTCTCATGACAGATACTTTCTCGACAACATAGTGACAAAGATTGTAGAAATTGAAGATATGGAAGCTATATGCTATAAAGGAAATTATTCTGAATATGTACAGCAAAAAGAAGAAAATTTGAGAATTCAATATGAGAATTTCAGGGAACAGCAAAAGAAAATAAATGCTATTGAAAATACGGTGAAAGAGCTTAGGGATTGGGCAATGAGAGCAGATATCTATAAATTTTTCAAAAGAGCTGCCAGTATGCAAATTAAGCTTGATAAAATGGAAAGAATCCAAAAACCTGTATTTGAAAAACAAAATATGAAACTGGACTTAAAGGCTTCTCAACGATCGGGTAATGAGACTATTAAAGCTATAAAGCTTTGTAAAAACTTTGGAGATAAAGTAATTTTAAAGGATGCAGAATTACTTGTAAATTTTAGCGAGCGTGTGGCACTTATAGGCCCTAACGGTTGTGGAAAAACTACCTTTTTAAAAATTCTATTAGGAGAGCAGCAGGCTGATTCGGGTATAGTAGAATTGGGGGCTAATGTGATGGCGGCATATCTACCGCAATATATTATGTTTAAAAATGAGGACCTAACTGTACTGGATTGCTTTCGTGAAGGTATTTCCATATTGGAAGGTAAAGCCCGGGAGTATTTAGCTAAATACATGTTTTATGGGAATAGCGTTTTTAAGAAAGTAAGGCATTTATCAGGTGGAGAAAGAATAAGGCTTAAGCTTGGAAAGTTGTTGTTTGAGGATGTGAATTTACTAATACTTGATGAGCCTACCAACCATCTAGATATAGACTCAATAGAGAATTTTGAGGAAGCTTTGCAGAACTTTAAAGGAACTATATTTTTCATCTCTCATGACAGATATTTTATCAATAATATATGTGAGAGAGTTATTGCTGTTGAGAATAATTCATTTAGGAGTTACTTGGGAAATTACGATTATTATAAAAATATAAAGGATAGTAAAGTTCAACAAAACAAAAAAATACCGGAAATAAAGGCTGAAAAAGCTAAAAAATCTAAGGCTGTAGATGAAAGCAAAAGAGTAGAGGAAGTAAAAGCAAAGCTGGAGACAAAAATCGGAAGCCTTGAGAAAGCACTTAAGGAGCTGGATGAAGCTATGAGCTCTTCCGCAATGAACTATGAGGAGCTCAATAAGCTTTATAGCATGAAGGAAAATTTGAGTGAGGAACTAAATGAAGTCATGGAACTTTGGCTGGATTGTGATAATTCCTAAGTAAAAGTGTGCTTTGAAACATATCATACTTCATGTATAATGAAAAAAAGAAGTATTCACATGTTTCATTGTAAAACTCACAAAGATTACTGAAGAGAATGGTACAATTGCTTCAGTAAACAAAACTAAAAGGAGAAGAGATAGTATGGATAGGTTTTCTATAATAATTACGGTAATATTTTTAATTTTTACAACACTGACTTATATTCTGCATCGATTCTTTAGCAGAAGAAGATTTATTAAATACTTGCCTTCAATTTTAAGTTTCATAATAATGATAATTAGTATATATATAGCACGAAAGAGTCGAGGAGAAGGCTTTAGGGATCTTGCTGGAATAATATTAGCTGTACTTTGTTTTGCAGCATTTTTATCAAGTTTGTTAAGTGCACTATATTTTGATTTTATTTCCCCAAGGCTGAAGAAGTAAATCGATAAATTAAACACCTTTAGTATTGTTGAGCTAACAATACTAAACTCTTCTAAAATGATCATTCATTATTTCGAATAAATTTAATTAAATTCATATGTTTGAATGCATAATCGTAAGAATGAACCTAGACAAATTATATTTACTTTAAATATAATTAATTAAATAAAAAAGAAATATAAGCATCTTTATGTAACGGCTGCGCTAGGAGGATATCGTTTATGCATGATAAAGAGTTGAAAGAGGTATTACAAAGTTTATCATTAAAAGAAAAGATATATCAATTGATACAGTTGTCGGGCGATTTTTTTAATGCAGCTGCGTTGGCAGTTGGGCCTCAACAGGAGCTGGGTATTACTCAAGAAGTAGTTGATAATGCCGGCTCAGTTTTAAATGTATTAGGAGCGGAGAAGATAAAAAGAATTCAGAGTGAGCATTTGAAAAAGAACAGAAATAAAATTCCCCTGTTGTTTATGGCAGATATTATTTATGGATGCAGAACCATATATCCAATACCGCTGGGGTTAGGTTGTACATGGAATCCTGAGCTTATTGGAAAGTGTTGTGAAAGAATAGCTGAAGAGTCATGTGCGGCAGGGGCACATGTAACTTATGCTCCTATGGCTGATCTTGTGAGAGATGCCAGATGGGGAAGGTGTTTGGAGTCAACTGGAGAAGACGCCTTTTTAAACTCTTTATATGCAAAAGCTATGGTAGAAGGCTTTCAAGGTGACTTCAGGAAGGGAAAGAGCATCGCTTCCTGTGTAAAACATTTTGCAGGGTATGGAGCTGTCGAAGCAGGACGTGATTATAATACCGTAGATATGTCGGAAAGAAGGTTTAAACAGGATTATTTACCGGCCTATAAGGCGGCCGTTGATGCAGGTTGCCAGATGGTGATGACTTCCTTTAATATTATAGATGGAATTCCTGCTACAGCTAATAAGTGGCTTCTGAGAGATATTCTACGTGGGGAGTGTGGCTTTGAAGGCATAATTATTACAGATTATGCAGCAATTAAGGAACTTATAGCACATGGTGTTGCTGTTAATGAAAGAGAAGCTGCCAAGCTTGCTATAGAAGCATCAGTTAATATTGATATGCAGACAGCTTGTTACTCTAAACAATTAGAACCGCTTGTCAAAGACGGAGAAATCAGTGAGGAACTCATAGATGAAGCGGTGTGGAAAGTGTTGAAATTAAAAAATAAGTTGGGATTATTTGAGGATCCATATCGTGGAGCAAGTGAGGAATTGGAGAGACAGCTATTTTGCAGTAAACGAAATAGAGCTTTGGCAAAAGACATTGCTTCAAAATCAGTAGTACTATTAAAAAATAGCAAAGGTATATTACCTATAAAATCAAATGATAAAAAGATTGCATTGATTGGTCCATATGCGGATAGTCAAGACTTAATAGGCTTATGGGCGGTTCACGGCAGAAGAGAAGAGGTTGTTACGCTAAAAACAGCATTGGAAGAAAAACTGGATAAAGAGCATTTATTTTATGCCAAAGGCTGCAGTACATTAAGTGATTACTCTTTCCTCGGTGAATTTGGAAATACAGACGGAGCCGCAAAGAGCTTTGAGAACATAATGGAAGAGGCAAAAGCAGAGCTTGATTATGCACTTGAAATTGCCCGGAAAGCAGATATAGTAATACTGGCTTTGGGTGAGCATATGATGCAAAGCGGTGAGGCAGGGAGTCGTACAAATATTACGCTGCCGGACATTCAGATGAAATTGCTTGAAAAAATAAAACAATGCAATAAACCTATAATATTAATTCTATTTAATGGCAGGCCTTTAATTTTAACAGAGGTGGAACAAAAGGTGGATGCTATGTTGGAAGGTTGGTTTCCAGGAACTGAAGGTGGTCATGCCTTGGCAGATGTGTTGTTTGGTGAAGTAAATCCAACTGGAAGATTAACTATGAGTTTTCCGTATGCTATAGGACAAATACCGGTTTATTACAATGAATTTAGTACAGGCAGGCCGTTACCCCACGCTGATAAAACCGAAAGATTTTTCTCGAAGTTTTTGGATTGCCCCAATGACCCGTTATATCCATTTGGTTATGGATTGTCCTACACAACCTATGAATATACGAACCTACGATTGGATAGAGACGAGTTTTCAGAAGGTGAAAATATTAATGTGTTTATAGATGTGTTAAATACAGGCTCCATGGCTGGAGAGGAAACTGTCCAACTATATATTAGGGATTTGGTAGGAAGTGTGGTTAGACCTGTAAAAGAATTAAAGGACTTTTGTAAAGTTACTCTAAAACCGAAAGAAACTAAAACCGTTTCCTTCACTATAAATGAAGAGAAATTAAAGTTTTTTACAAAAGATATGAGCTATAAGGCAGAGCTCGGAAGGTTTAAGGTATTTGTGGGGAAAAATTCAAAAGATGTTATGGAAGCGGACTTCACCTTTACAGCTAAGATATAGAAGTATCTCTAATTTGATTATATGCATCTTGAAGGATTTATTTGCATAATGTAGAAT
>JAEZDX010000226.1 GCA_023417975.1 Bacillota bacterium | reverse complement strand
ATGAGCCTACCAACCATCTTGATATAGATTCAAGAGAGGAATTGGAGGAATTTCTTAAAGATTTTCAAGGAACGATTTTATTTGTATCTCATGACAGGTATTTTATTAATAGCATATCAGAAAAAATTATTGAGCATTCAAGAGGAAAGTTGGAGGTTTATGAAGGGAACTATGAATATTACAAAGAAAAAAAGTTTCAAGAAAAAGCTAAGAAAGCGGAGCAGATAAAAATAGAAGAAAAAAACACAGTGAAAAATAAAAAGACAGCTATGGAATCCGAAGATAACAATGTGGAAAAGAAATTGAGGGCTTTGGAAAAGCAAATAGAGCAAGTAGAGGAAAAATTAAAAAATATTGAACAGGAAATAGAGCGGATTACAGACGATTATATAAGGCTGCAAGAACTATACAAGGAAAAAGCAAGTTTAAATATTGAACTGGAGAAGTTCATGAGTCAATATTTTGTATAAGTAAAACTTTCACCTTGGAACTATTTAAGAAGCAAAGGACCTTTCTCATGCGGTATAAACATGGGAAAGGTCTGTTTTGTACTTATGATAACCTATATAGATATTTACTTCCTATGTAGAGAAGATTTTGCAAAATAATAAAGTTTTTTCAAATTATGACGAAAATATATTAAGGACTTATAACAAAATTTACTATTATAAGGGGAGGCATGGCAATGACAAATTCCATATTAATTAATCACACTAAGAAGGTTAACAGAGTGTTGGTAATAGCAATTTGGGTTATTACGGTGTTGATAGTCTTAGGCAGTTTAACAGAAAAAACCGAAATAAGTGTAGGAGTTGCCGCATTAATTGCAGGAGCTGCGATCTCAACAGTATTAATAATTATAAAAAAGGCTAACGGATTAACGGCAAATATATTGTGCTATTCATATTTGCTATACAACGTATTACATATTGTTCTTAATAAATCTGCGGAGACAGATATAGTTTCAGCGTTGGTGATAAATGTATGTTTTGTTACACTATATTTAAATCAAAAATCCTTTATTACCTTTGCGGCTGTTTTTGACGTTCTGTCAATAGCTTATATTGCAATCAACCCTGCAGGCAATAGCGGTATATTCAAGCCGATGTTTACTGTTAATTTATGTTTTGTAATTTTGTATTTTGTAACAAGATGGGGGAGCCAATTAATATCGGCTTCAGTGGAGAAAGAGGAAAGTGCCAATAATGCATTGGAAGAGTTAAAAAAGGTTATGGGTTTTGTAAAGCAAAATACTTTTACTTTAAATGGCAGTATTGCCGAAAGTGAAGAAAATTTACAGTCAATTAAGGAAGCCAGTGCAGGTATTATAGCTACTATGCAGGAAGTTACAAGAGGGGTTGTTGAACAGGCGGGGAGTATTTCGGATATAAATACAATGATTAGCAGCGCTGATAGCAGAATAGGAGAAACTGTTGATATATCAAACAAAATGTCTGAAGTTTCTTCAAATACAAGTGAAGTTGTAAAAGAAGGTTCGGAGAACATTCACGAAATGGATAAGCAGATAAGTATTATAAATAAAGCTATATCCAATTCTTTAACTACAGTTACGGAATTGGAAAAGAGTATGGATGAAGTAAATAACTTCCTTGGAGGAATAACACAAATTGCAGAACAGACGAATCTGCTTGCCCTAAATGCAGCTATAGAAGCAGCAAGAGCGGGAGAACAAGGAAGAGGCTTTGCCGTAGTAGCAGAAGAAGTCAGAAAGCTGGCAGAACAGAGTTCGGAAACAGTAGGATTAATAAACACTATAATAAGCAATATCAAGGAAAAAACTGAATCTGCGCTAAGAGAAGTACAGGAAGGTACCCATGCAGTACAGGAGGGTGAAGCTATTGTAAAAAAAGTCAACAAGAGCTTTGACAATATAAAGGTATCTTTTGGTGAGATAGATGGATGTATTGCAGAAGAACTAAAAATTGTGGATGCAACAAGTACACTGTTCAAGAAGATAGCTGAGGAATCGGAAAATATAGCAAGTATATCAGAAGAACATTCGGCAGCTACTGAGGAGATGCTGGCTACAGTATCTGAACAGGATAACAGCATTGGCAATATATTCAGTTTTATTAAGCAGATAAAAAATTCCAGTGAAGAACTTAACGGTATCGCCGAAACTCAAATTCAATAATAATCACTATATATTGTAAAAACTGTTTATTACTTGAGGGTTTAAAAGTAATAAACAGTTTTTTATGTTTGCAAAAAAATGATTGTTACAAATGTAGCAATAATGATAGTTTATTTTGCTATAAAAACCAAATAATAGAAAATTGATTACGTTTGCAATTCAAACTTGTTAAAAATAATATATTTGTATTAATATTATGAAAATATATGTGCCGATAAATTATTATATTATCATAAGTTGGAGAAAGGAGAGTATGTATGAAAAAATTAGAGATCATTTTCAGACCGGAAAGGCTTGAGGATTTAAAAGAGGTTTTAAATAACCTGGGAGTAAAAGGGATGACGGTGACAACGACTTTAGGATGCGGCAATCAAAAAGGTTTTAAAGAGATATATCGAGGTGCCGTTGTTAATGTTAACCTTCTCCATAAGTTAAAAGTTGAAGTTATTGTTAATGATGATTTAGTAGATGAGCTTGTGAAGAAGGTTAGAGAGAAGCTTGTGACGGGTAATATAGGAG
>JAEZDX010000210.1 GCA_023417975.1 Bacillota bacterium | reverse complement strand
AATAACAGAATGCTGAAGGAAGGTCAGAGAAACCTTAGAATGCTGGGACATGGGACGTCTTTTGAAAGTTTAAGAGAATATGTTCCGGGAGATGAATACAGAAAAATCAATTGGAAGGCTACGGCCAGAGGAAATAAGCCTATTGTAAATCAGTACGAGCCTGAGAAGAACCAGCATGTATATATGTTTATTGACACGGGAAGGCCAATGAGCTATACGGTAAGAGGCTATAGAAAGTTGGATATGGCTGTAAATACAGCGCTTGTATTAGCGGACCTTGTAAATCAAAATGACGATCAAGCCGCACTGCTCTTATTTAATACAGAGGTAAATAACATGATTATGCCGGGTAAGGGTGCAGGACATAGAAATAAAATATTGGAAGCCTTATATCACATAGATTATAATAATGATACTTCAAATTATGAAGATGCTTTTTATTATTTTAAGAAAAAAGAAAGACATAGAAGTATAATCTTTTTATTTACTGATTTTGAAACTGTGGAAGAGGCAGAGAATCTCATTAAAGTAACGCCTATTATTGGAAGAAATAATATTGTTATAATAATTCTAATAAGGAATGAGAAGTTAGAAGCTATAGCTTCTCAAAAGGTGAATAATGAGAAGGATATTTTTGATAAGGGTGTAGCTTTAGAATTAATTGAAGAAAGAAAAAGAATAATAGAGCTATTAAACAGAAAAGGGGTATATTGTATTGAATGTGCTGCAGAACAGGTTGAGATTGCAGTCATAAATAAGTACATTCAGATAAAGAATAGGAATATATAATAAAGCTTTTCTGCTGTTTTAGAGCAGAAAAGCTGAAGCTTATTTATTGTCCTTTAACGTACATGCTGTGTATGAAGCTTTTTCAACTTGTCCGTGTAAGGAATAGAAAAGTAAAGAGCAAGCACTACAGCTGTTAAACCGGCAAAACACAGCTTTGTATAGTAGCTTATGTTTAAAGGAGTAAAAAACCCTTCTATTATACCTGCTATGACAAGTAGAAATATAACGCCCCAAATCAAGGAAACGGATTTTTTTGCTCCGTCTATTAATGAGTGACTCCTTGTATACTCTCCTGGTATGAGAAGGCTCTTTGCTATCATAAGGCCTGCAGCACCTGAAATAAATATCGCAGTGAGCTCAATTACTCCGTGGGGTAAAATCAGAGACCAAAAACGAACGGGATCTGAGTATACATAGACTAAACCCGCCAGAGAACCTAAAATATATCCGTTCTGGAATAGTACATAAATTGTTCCTGCACCAAGCGTTATTCCAAGCACAAAGGCCATTAAGGATACCTTAATATTGTTGACCATAATTTGGCTGGACATAAGAGCGTCATTCCATTGACTGGCCCCAAGCTGAGAATTGGTAACTGAATCGATATATTGCTTAGGAAGAAACATTGATGCATTATCAGGGCTGTACAGAACCATAAGAAAGCTTATTAAAAATCCTGCAAAAAAGAATAGAAAAGAAGCTATGATGTATGTTTTCCATTCCTTTAAAAGCTTAGGAAAAATCGTAGTAATATACTTTATTAAAGCCATCGGAGATACTTTTTTTACAGCATATATGTGACTATGGCACCTTCCTATAAGCGAGTTCAAATAGGCGATAATGCTGCTTTGAGGGTAGTGTGTCCTTGCATAAGCCAAGTGGTGGCTGCTTTGCCTGAACATGCGGAGAAAACTTTTAATATCGTCAGAAGGCAGAGACTTAATACCTCGTTTTTCGATTTTCGCTGTAAGGTTTTCCAGCTCTCTCCATGTATTTGAATTTATGTTGATAAATTGCTGTTCTTTCAATATTTTCACCTCAAATCTATTTTAACAAAAAAATGAGCAAATGTGTACAGCCAAGGGAATATAAGTACAAATAGTAACGAGCATGGTTAATTAAATTATATTGGAGTGGTACTATGAAGAAAATAAAAATTACAACACCTGAGAACATAGAGGTAGAATATACATTGGCAGATATAGGTTCGCGTACAGCAGCGGCAGTTATAGACTTTCTGCTGCAAGGTGTGGCTATAGTGTTTCTGTTTATTGTAATATTGTTGATCGCCTATTTATCACCGGAATTTTGGCGTGAGTATTATGGTTGGATTTTAGGCATATCCATTATAATATTTGGAATTATTAGTTTTGGATATTTTATAATTACTGAGCTTTCAATGAATGGAATGACCTTTGGGAAAAGAAAGCTGAATATAAGGACCATAAGAAAGAACGGAATGCCTATAACCTTGAGCCACTCTGCAATAAGAAATTTTTTTCGTATATTTATTGATATTTATGGGGTAGGTGTAGTTCTCATATTTTTTACAAAAGATCATAAACGAGTTGGGGATATGCTGGCATCTACAATAGTGGTGGCAGAGGAAGGTAAAACACAGCCCTTGACACTGGAGAGTCTACAAGCTATAGATGAAAAGCTGAGTTACTATATAAGTGAGGAAGAGTCTGCACTTCTAAGAGAATATTTTGAAAGAAGAGCAAGCATGGAAGACTTTTCAATACTTAGGGCAGAAATTAAGCTGCATTTTACTCGAAAATTTACAGAGCTCAATATTTTGAATGAATGGCAGGAATATATCGATAAATTATAGAATCTTAAAAACATGTGTTACGAATAAATAGTTTGCTTTAAATATCACAAAACCGCCGCGTGAGCTAAAGCTTTAACTCACGCGGCGGTTTTGTGATAATGCATTATCTTTTCATATAAGTATCCACAGCTTTCTTTATTCTGTTCAAGCCTTCAATCAAAAGAGTCTTGGGGCAGGCTACATTTAATCTGATAAAGCCGTCTCCATTATCTCCAAACATTTTTCCTTGATTTATCTGAACTTTAGCATTTTGCAGAAGAAAAGTATTTAGCTGGGAGCTGTTCATATTAAGTGCTCGACAGTCTATCCAGACAAGGTAAGTGCCTTGAGGCCGGATTACCTTTAACGACGGAATTCCTTTATCAATAAAGCTGCATACATATTCTATGTTGTATTGTAAGTATTCCAGCAGCTGCTTAAGCCATTCATCTCCCTCAGTATAGGCAGCAATTAATGCTTCAACTCCGAAGACATTAGGCTCTTCAATGTGCATAACTGCCATCTCGTCGGTAATCTTCTTTCTAAGCTCTCCATCCGGTACTATTAAGTTGGAGATTTGCAGTCCTGCAATATTAAAGGTTTTGCTGGGAGCTGTACAGGTTATTGAATTCATAAGGAAGCTTTCATTTATTGATGCAAAAGGCACATGAGTATAACCGTCATATACAAGATCGCAATGAATTTCATCGGCAATAACCAACAAGTTATTCTTTATGCATATATTACCTATTCTTGTAAGCTCCTCACGAGTCCACACTCTTCCTACGGGGTTGTGGGGACTGCAAAGCAGCATAATCTTAACGTTCGGATCAGATGCCTTTTTTTCCAAATCATCAAAATCAATGTCATAGCTCTCACCATTAAATATCAGCGGGTTTTCTACTACTTGAAAGCCATTATTATTTATTACATGATAAAAAGGATGATATACGGGAGACTGAATAATCACTTTATCTCCGGATTTTAAGAGGGTGCGAAACAGCATGGAAAGGGCAGGTACTATTCCTGGGAAATAGACAACCCATTCTTTGGACAGTTTAAAACTATAATGCTTATTCCACCAATAGAGAACTGCTTCATAATAGGCTTCAGGTTTATAAGTATACCCGAATACTCCTGCAGCTGCTTTTTTTTGAATGGCATCAATTATTGGCTGGGCTGTTGCAAAATCCATATCGGCTACCCACATAGGAAGTATATCCTTATCCATTCGATCCCACTTTACACAAT
Source organism: Bacillota bacterium (assembly GCA_023417975.1). Taxonomy (GTDB): domain Bacteria; phylum Bacillota; class Clostridia; order Clostridiales; family Clostridiaceae; genus JAEZDX01. The sequence continues at coordinate 3,928 of JAEZDX010000210.1, read as the reverse complement.
TTGTATTTGAACGGTCAATGACCTCATCAAAGTTATATTTCATTTTGCACCTCACTTAAGTAATTTTTTTTATATTTACTCGTACACATCTTTATAAAACAAAGACGTGGTATGATCCACGCCTTGGATTGTTGGCTATAGTCCGGTATTGTTAGGATTATTAGCACCCCTATCCGGTAAAGTACTGTTTGTATCACTAACATTAGTGGGAGTTACAGCACCGTTGTTGTTATACATTCCGCTGCCGTTCATAGTATTGTAGTTGTTTTGATTATAATAATTATTATTGTAATTACCGCTGCTCGAATTATTGGGATTATAGTTATTCTGATAATTATTGTAATTGTTGTTGAAGCCATTCATGTTGTTGGAATAATTCGCGCCATTATAAGTGTTAGTGTTATATCCATTCATATTATTATAACCGCCAATATTGCTTGCATAGCCTAAACCGTAAGAAAATCTGAGATTCTCATAGAAATTAGCTTCGGAAAGCATAACATAAGGGATCAGCCATAAAAGTCCTACAAAACAGGTGAAAAGTGAAAGTATTCCCCAACCTATGAAACTTAATTGAAGTAAGAACAATTTCCACTTAAAACCTTTCATCATTTCTTTGCTGAGTCTAATAGCGTCTGTTGCAGATATTCCGGGATTATCGTTTATTATATATGGGGTCATGGCATAGCTTAATCCCGCAATAATTCCCGGTACTATTAATAGAAGAGACCACAAAAATGTGAATATACCCATCAGCAGATAGGCTAAAAAGGAAGTTCCAAACTTCTTAAAGCCTTCGAACACGTCCTCTATTCTCATATTTACATATCTCACCATATTGATGAAACAAAAGCTTAATCCTACAGTCATGGGACCAATTAGAACACCTGAAGCAGCACCACTTATACATGCAAATATTATATATACTAAGATTGCTGTGCCCCAATTTCCACGTAATTGATTTCTTGATAGCCATCTAAGCTCCGCATTGCTTTTAATTGTTTGATAATTGACTTGCATAGTTAACCTCCTAATTTGCAGCGAATAGTATATTTATTCTACGAAAATATAAAAAATTCCTCTATTTAAAAAAGAGTAATGAGAAAAAATTTAGATTGATATTTGGATATGAGTATATTGATTTTGACAATATGACTTTTGACTCTTTATAATATGATTAATATAAATTATTTTATGCTTGATTAAACTACGAGCTGTGAGAGGAGCCACCCATGAAGTTTATAGGATATAGAACCGTAAAAACTGCAATAGCTGCCACTATTGCAATTATAACAGCTGATTTCCTTGGGTTAAAATATGCTGCTGCAGCTGGAATTATAGCCATATTAAGTACCCAAAGTACGAAAAGGCAGTCTGTAACTGTGGCGCTTCAACGGATTGGCGCAAGCTTTTTAGCGCTTGCCATAGCACCGGTATTATTCATATTATTAGGATACAATCCCTTGACCTTCGGACTGTTCCTTATGATATTCATTACCTTAGCCGCAAGATTGAAGGTTGCAGAAGGAATAGTAGTAAACTCTGTGCTTGTTACACATTTGTTGGTTGAACGTTCAACTGCACCGGGGCTTCTTTTAAATGAGATATCATTAATGATAGTCGGAACATCCATTGCCCTTATTTTGAACTTATACATGCCGAGTCTTGAAGGTAAAATTAAAGAGGATCAAAGGAGTATTGAGATTTTAATGAAGGAAATCTTGCTGCATATGGCTAAGGCACTGAGAGATAACAGTGTATCAATTAGAGAAGAGCAGATGTTTAAAGACTTGGGGGATTTGTTGGAGCAAGGACTGTCAAGAGCGTACAGAAATCTGAATAATTACTTTTTTATTAACAGTAATTACTATGTAGAATATATGGAAATGAGGCTTCAGCAATTTCATACTTTAAAAAGGATGAGAAGTCATTTTCAAAGATTTTTTATGACATACGAACAAACTGATATGATGGCAGAGTATACCGAGGAGGTAGCACAATCTTTTCATGAAAAAAATACTGCAAAGAAGCTATTGGTAAATTTAAATTCATTAAGAGAAATGTATAAAGCAATGAAGTTACCGGAAACTAGGGAGGAATTTGAAAACAGAGCAATGCTTTTTCAATTTCTCAACGATATGGAGGAATTCCTGAACATAAAATATGAATTCAGTAGTAGAATTCAGTAAAATATTTTTTGTTTTAAGCCGGTTAACTTTAAATTATGAAAAGATAACCGGCTTTAGTTGAAGCATATAAAACTAATCTTCAAAGGCTAGAGACATAGTGTTATTAACTGCTTTATGCCAGCCTGACAATAACTTCTCTCTCACAGTCATGTCAGTGAAGGGACTAAAAGTATTTGAAATGGACCAGTTTTTGGTTAATTGTTCTTGGCTTCGCCAATAGCCTACTGCAAGGCCTGCCAGATAGGCGGCACCTAAAGCTGTGGTTTCTATAACTTGAGGACGCTGTACGTCAACGCCTAGAATGTCGGCTTGGAACTGCATGAGAAAATCATTAGCGCAAGCGCCTCCGTCAACCTTTAATATCTTCAGTTTAATTTCCGAATCCTCTTCCATAGCCTTTAAAACATCATATGTTTGATATGCAATGGATTCAAGAGCGGCTCGAATAATATGTTCCTTTTTTGCACCGCGCGTTAACCCAACTATGGTTCCGCGGGCATAGGGATTCCAGTAAGGCGCACCTAAGCCAACGAAGGCAGGAACCATGTATACTCCGTTTGTATCTTCAACAGCACAGGCATATCTTTCCGATTCAGAGGCAGTCTTAATCATACGCAATTCATCTCTTAGCCATTGTATGGAGGCACCGGCCATAAAAATGCTTCCTTCCAAGGCATATTGAATTTTGCCATCTATTCCCCAAGCTATAGTAGTCAGAAGGCCATTCTTTGACACAACAGCCTTTTCTCCGGTATTCATAAGCATGAAGCAGCCGGTGCCGTATGTGTTCTTAGCGGCTCCGGGCTGGAAGCAAGTTTGACCAAAAAGCGCAGCATGCTGATCTCCTGCATCTCCGGCTATAGGTATAGGCCCTCCGAATAGGGAATCATGTGTGGTTCCATATATATAGCTGGAAGGTTTAACGTCGGGAAGTACAGACTTAGGGATGTTGAATATGGACAATATTTCATCATCCCACTTTAGGTCATATATGTTAAATAACATAGTTCTGGAAGCGTTGGTATAGTCGGTTACATGAATTTTACCTTTGGTGAGATTCCATATAAGCCAAGTATCTATATTTCCGAAAAGAAGATTGCCCTCAACTGCAAGCTGCCTGGCATTCGGAACATTGTCAAGAATCCATTTTATTTTTGTAGCGGAAAAGTAAGCATCAGGCACTAAACCGGTCTTTTCTCTAAGAAGCTTATCTAAGCCTTGAGCTTTTAGCTCGTCGCAGTAAGAGGCAGTTCTTCTGCATTGCCAAACTATAGCGTTGTAAACAGGATGTCCGGTTCTTTTATCCCACATGATAGTGGTTTCTCTCTGATTTGTGATGCCAATAGCTGCCACGTCCGAAGCTGTAAGCTGCAGCTTTGCCATGGCTTCTGAAGCAACTCCGAATTGCGTTGACCATATTTCCATAGGATCATGTTCTACCCAACCCGAGTTGGGATATATTTGAGTAAATTCTTTTTGCGCGGAGCTCACAATTTGTCCACTTTCATTAAAGAAAATACATCTGGAACTAGTTGTACCTTGATCCAGTGCCATAATGTACTTAGGCATATAATTTCCCCCTTTATTTTATTAATTTATTTTATATAATCATTTGAAAATAAAGCCGTTGAAAATATGTGTTTTAAATACGTTTACACCACATAATTATAGCAAAAGCTGAAGAATAGGCAAATATGTTTGAAGAGATAATAATTATAACGCTTAACACTATAATAAAC
>JAEZDX010000196.1 GCA_023417975.1 Bacillota bacterium | reverse complement strand
ACATTATCTAAGCCGTCATATACTGAAGCACACCCTTCAATACCATTATAAAGCTCCTCGTAACTCTGATTTAAAATGCTGCCTATTTTCTCGGCATTAGTGAGAATTTCAGCCTTGTCCTCAAGTTCCTTATCCTCTCCGATTATTAATTTTGAATTATTGATTTCATCCAATTGAAACTGTAAATAGCTGGTCACTTTCTCATTTTGATTGTCATTACCTTGCAGTCTTTCTATTCTTGCATTTATGTCTGCCAGCTTTTCATATTGTTCTTTATATTGCTGCATTAATTCAGAATGCTTTCTTCCGCTGAAACTATCCAAATAATTTATGTGAGTAGACATTTGAAGTAAATTTACATTTTCATGTTGTCCATGAATATCCAGCAGAGTGTCGCTTATATCTCTCAATGACGATAGAATAATCGACTTACCGTTCACTTTAATTATACTTCGTCCCGAGCTGAAGCTTTCTCTTCCTATTATGACTATATCATCATACTCAATGTCCAACTTATTTAAAATATCTTTTGTATTCTCAGTATCAATGTCAAAAACAGCTTCAACGTATGTACTCTTTTCACCCGTTCTTATAAGATCTTTATTAAATTTGCTGCCGAGCACATAATTTATAGCATCAATAAGAATGGATTTTCCTGCCCCGGTTTCTCCCGTCAGCACATTAAAACCTTCCTCAAAATTTAAAGAGAGTTCTTCAATCAGAGCAAAATTCTTTATGTTCACTTGTAGAAGCATCTACTAACCTCCTAATGAAACCACAACCTAAAATACATAGCTTATCCTTTTATGTATTTAAAAGTTTTTTTATCTTTTTAACCAGTTCTTGAGCTTTTTCCAAAGTTCTTACAATTATAAATATTGTATTATCTCCCGCTATTGTACCTGCAATTTCTTCAAAATTCAATGAATCAATAGCCTCTGCAGCTGCAGAAGCAGACCCTGTAATAGTTTTTACAATTACCATATTTTCAATATTTTCTACATACAACACTGTTTGAGAAAATATATTTACCAATTTGTTTGATAAAAAGTTTTGTTCTGGAGTTATTGCTACATATTTATACTTTCCACTGTTAGACAAGACCTTTATTAGCTTAAGCTCCTTTATATCCCTGGATACCGTTGCCTGAGTAACATCCATGCCACATCTTTTCAGTTCTTCAGCTAGTTCCTCTTGGGTCTCTATTACTTTAGAATTAATTATTTCTATTATTTTTGCATGCCGTAATACTTTCATAAATACTCACCTTCACAATTTATTTCTCTAGTACGCCAAATGATTTTATCTCTTAATACCTTAAAATAATCATAATTATTTAATCTTATCAATCTGCATTTACATGAGGACAATCCAATATTTATTTCAGCTTCCTCTGCCAACCTTAGTGATTCCTGACCATCAACCGTCAAAAATACACTTTCATTCCAATGTTTTATGAATATACTTACCTTACTTTTAGAATCCAGAATTAAAGAACGTAATCCCGGTGAATGTGGACAGATAGGAGTTATTTCGATAAGGCTCAATGTAGGGTATATTATAGGCCCTCCGGCAGATAATGCATAAGCTGTTGAACCTGTAGGCGTAGATATAATAACTCCATCAGCGCTGAATTCGGTGTACAGAGTATTATCAACTCTTATTTCATATTTAACCATCCTGGCAAGTGTGCCTTTGGATAAAACTATATCATTTAATGAATCATAGCTAAACTTATCTCCGAGCTGATTTACTTCACAACTTATCATCATTCTGTCTTCAACACTGAAATCCTCTTGTTCTATAAGTTTTAATGCATGTAGGAGTTCTTTCTTTTCTACACTGGCCAAAAATCCCAGATTACCGATATTTACTCCGAAAATAGGAATATTATTCATGCATAAAGCTCTTGCAGTTCTTATTATAGTGCCGTCACCGCCCAAAGTGATCATAATTTCTATATTGTCAGCATAAATATTATCTTCTGCAAGGCTGTCTTTAAAGACCACAATTTCGCTTTCCTTAAAAACGCTTTTTATGCAATCCTTTACTTCCTTCAGAATAACCCCATTTTTGTCTTTGGAGCTGTTAATGTTTAAACCTATATATTTCATTATTCCTCCTTTAACAATTCTAATCCAACTGGTTATGTGATTTATTTACTATATTGTCTATCATAGAATTATCTAGTTCCTGAAACACAGATTTATCCTTTGTCATATATAATAGGTATTCAATATTTCCCTCCGGTCCCTTTATTGGGGAATATTCTATACCAATTATGCTAAATCCTTCTTTTATAGAAAAATTGACTATGTTGTATATTACTTCTCTATGAGTCTCCTTTTCCTTAACAACACCTTTTTTGCCTACCTTATCTCTGCCGGCTTCAAATTGTGGCTTTATCAGCGCCAGCACCTTTCCATCCTCATTAAGCAAATTTTTCACCGCAGGCAATACCTTTGTAAGTGATATAAACGACACATCAATGGATGCCATATCACAGTATTCCCCAATATTTTCCTGTGTTACATATCGTATATTTGTTCTTTCCATACAAACAACCCTTGGGTCGGTTCTTAGCTTCCATGCAAACTGTCCATATCCTACATCTATTGAAAAAACTTTACTGGCTCCGTTTTGCAGCATACAATCGGTAAATCCACCGGTAGAAGCACCTACATCCATGCATACCTTATCTTTTAAATCTATTTTAAACTCCTTAATAGCCTTTTCAAGCTTATACCCGCCTCGGCTTACATAAGGCATTTCTTTTCCCCTAAACTCTAAATTATCTTCTTTTTTTACAATCTGTCCAGCCTTAGTAATTTTTATACCATTTACATAAATTTCTCCTGCCATTATACTGGCTCTAGCCTTCTCTCTGGACTGAAAAACACCTTTCTCTACCAGCAACGTGTCTATTCTTTCTTTCGTATCACTCATAATTATCTCCTCGTATTAAACAATACTAATAATCTTTTCAACAATTCCGTCTACATCAAGTCCATTTAATTTATACAATATTTCAGGACTGCCTTGTTCAATAAATTCATCCTTCAAGCCTATATTTATTACCTTAGTACTATATTTACAGCTGTTAATGTAATCAAGTACTATAGACCCGAAGCCTCCTTTAAGAACATTATCCTCAATAGTTACAATCTTACAGCCCTTTTCACACAGACTTGTAATAAGTCCGCTGTCTACAGGCTTTACACTGTAGGCATTTATAACTGTTGAAGCCACACCCATTGCTTCAAGTTTTTTACTTGCCAAATATGCATTGCTAACCATCCTGCCTACTGCTAAAATGGCAATGTCTCCGCCTTCTTTTATTACTTCCCACTTTCCAGGTTCAATATTACTTACAGACTCAAAGTCAATCTTCTTATTATCTCCGCCTCTTGGATATCTTATAGCTACCGGAGTTTGACATTCCGCAGCCCATGCCAGCATTTTTTTCAATTCCTCTGTACACTTAGGCGCCAATATGGTCATATTAGGCATATGTGATAAATATGACAGATCAAATATACCTTGATGCGTTTCTCCATCTTCTCCTACTATGCCTGCTCTGTCAACTGCAAAAACCACTGGCAGGTTTTGTATGCAAACATCATGAATGACTTGATCATAAGCTCTTTGTAAAAATGTTGAGTAAACTGCAAATACAGGTTTAAACCCTTCCTTTGCCATTCCTGCAGCCAAAGTAACTGCGTGCTGTTCAGCTATTCCTACATCAAAAAATCTTTTATCGAATTTCTTAGCAAACTTGCTAAGTCCTGTGCCATCTGTCATAGCAGCTGTAATGGCCACAACCTTTTTATTTTTTTCAGCAATGGAGCACATTTCATCTCCGAATGCACTTGAATAAGTCTCTCCCGAAGTAAAACATATTTCTCCGCTGTCACAATCAAAAGGTCCTACTC
>JAEZDX010000302.1 GCA_023417975.1 Bacillota bacterium | reverse complement strand
GAACCTACAGGAGCACTGGACTATAATACATCAAAAGAAATATTAGAATTACTTGAAAGTGTCAACTTCAAATATAATAATACAATCATAATTGTTACCCATAACGAAGCAATAAAAAGCATGGCGCACAAGATACTTAAGCTACATGACGGAAGGATTTTAACTGATTATGTGAATGAAACAGTTATTCCTGCCAAAGATTTAGAATGGTAGGAGGTGACAGTATGAGGAATCCACTAAGAAAAAGAAATTTTCGAGATTTAAAAAGAAACTTCGGTAGATATTTATCTATTTTTCTGATGTTGATGGTTACCATTGCCTTAATGTCAGGTTTTTTATCTGTCGCTGATGGTGTACAAGCAGCCTTTCGTGAAAACAGAAAGATATGCAAGCTGGAAGATGGATTATTTTCTTCCTATAATGAATTAAGTGCCGATACAATTCATGACGTGGAAAAAGTAGGAGTAGCTATTTATGACAATTATTATGTTAATCAGAATATAAAAGACAAGAAAGTTCTTCGAATTTACAAGAATAGGGAGAATACGAATCTTATTACAGTAATGAAAGGTAAAATGCCTAAAAGCAGTAATGAAATGGCTATAGAACGGCTATTTGCAGAAAGTAATAACTTAGCTATTGGGGACACAATAACTGTTGCAGGAACCGATATGAAAATTACCGGTTATGTAAGTATGCCTGATTATAGTTCTCTATTTGAAAAGAATTCTAACGTGATGATGGATGCCATTAACTTTGGAATCGGTATTGTGACGAAAGAAGCGTTTGGTAGTTATACTAAGAATGAGGTGATTTACAATTATTCCTATTATTATAATGATAGAGATTTATCGAAGAGTGAAAAAAGAAATCTGTCCAATGATATATTGAATAGGCTTGTGGAAAATAAGACTTCTCTCACCAACTTCTGCACGGCAGAAAATAACAACAGTATATCATTTGTTGAAGATGATCTGGCTTCAGATGTTCCGCTTATGAAAGTGCTATTGAATATTATTATTGTAATTATGGCATTTGTATATTCCATTGTTATCAGTAGCACAATTGATGCAGAAGCAACAATTATTGGCACACTGCTAGCTTCAGGATATGGAAAATATGAATTGATACGACACTATATGGGACTGCCGGTTATTATCACTCTTTTCAGTGCTGTTGTTGGTAATATATTGGGCTACACAGTGATGCCGATTTTATTTAAAGATATATTCTATAGCAGTTACAGTTTACCCCCGATGGAGATTAGATTAAATCTGGAAGCATTGTGCTTAACAACTGTATTGCCAATATTGATTATGATTTGTATTAATTTTTTTACGTTAATTCGTAAGTTGTCTATATCTCCACTTAATTTTCTAAGAAGAGAGCTTAAGAAAAAGAATAATAGAAGACCTGTAAAGCTTCCAAATTTATCGTTTTTAAGTAGATTTCGATTGAGAATTATTATCCAGAATAAGAGCAACTACCTGACACTATTTATAGGAATTTTTTTTGCCAGTGTAATTCTGATGTTTGGACTTTGTATAAATCCATTAGTTAAGCATTATGTGGATTCTATTAGAAGTACGACAATTTCTAATTATCAGTATATTTTAAAGGTACCAATAGAAGCAAAACAAGAAAAGACTTCAGAAAAGTTTACCATTACTTCCTTGGAGACTTATTATAAACCTACTAATAAGAATATAGAGGTTTCGTTTTATGGACTTAAAGAGAATTCTAAATATATATCCAGACTACCAATATCAGATAAGGACGCCGGTGTTTATTTTTCCGATGGCTTGGCGAAGAAGCTTAAGAAGAAAACAGGTGATATTGTTACATTTATAAATCCATATACGGAAGATAAATATAAGTTGACTATTTCAGGAATCTATGAATATCGGGCAAGCTTGGCTATCTTTATGAGTCAAAAGCAGTTGAATGCGTTGATGAATTATAAGGATAACTACTTTAATGGATATTTTTCCAATGAACAATTAATATTTGAAGATGAGAATAATCTGGTGACCATAATAACTCCTGAAGATATGGTAAAACTAGGTGATCAAATGACTGCTTCTTTTTCAAAGATGGCACCAATATGCTTGGGAATATCAGTAATTATTTACATGGTTTTGATGTATTTGCTTACTAAAATAGTAATTGATAAGAATGCAATATACATATCTTTTATGAAAGTTTTCGGTTATGAAAAAAAAGAAATCAAAAATTTGTACTTAACATCAACCACAATAGTAGTTCTTGTGTCATTATTTCTCGGTCTTCCACTTGTTTACTTTACAATGCAAAGATGTTTTGAAGCCGTTTTGGCGAAAATGACCGGGTATATACCTATATATATTCCAGTTTATCTATTTACTGAGATTGTAGTAGTTGGAATGATATCATATTTTATCATTAACTTCTTTCATAAGAAGAAGGTTGAGAGAATAAAGATGTCAGATGCGTTGAAAATTAGAGAATAAAGTTTTTTCTTTTACATTGATATATTATTACGATAACAATATAGAAGGTGTAGAAATCCGTGATAGATATGGAAAAACAATTAAAGTATAGGGGAGGATTGAACATGGGGTTAATAGAAATATGTTCACTTGTATTGATTTGCATATTCGGAGCTGCATATACAAGTAAGCTCATAGTATTAGCTAGGAAAAACAATATTAAAGCTAATGTTTTCGGAAAGGGAGTTAAGCCAAAAGAAACTCTTGTTATCGAAAAGTTTCTAAAAAGCATGACCTTTATAGGAATAGGGATTTGGGC
>JAEZDX010000159.1 GCA_023417975.1 Bacillota bacterium | reverse complement strand
CCGCCCTTGATTATGAAAAGCTATCCGGACAGTCTCATAGATGAAACATATAATGCCGTAATTGAAGGTCAGAAAAAATATGCCAGAGAAAGACGAGTGCCTTGGGGCATTTCAGAATCGGCTTTCTATTATTTTGACAATGCTATGAACTATCAATATAAAGCTTTTGGAGTACCCGGAATAGGCTTGAAAAGAGGGCTTTCAAATGAGCTGGTAATATCTCCCTATTCTACTGTAATTGCTCTTCAAAAGGATACTGTGGATGGAATAAAAAACATAAAAAGACTCATTGCTGAAGGAATGGAAGGAAGATATGGTCTATATGAAGCTTTAGATTTTACTAAGGAAAGACTGCCTAAAGGTAAAAGTAAAGCACCGGTGAAATGCTTTATGGTACACCATCAAGGTATGAGCCTTATGGCACTAAATAATGTTCTGTATCAGGATATACTGATTAAGAGATTTCATAGAATTCCAAGAGTAAAAGCTGCGGAGCTGCTTTTACAGGAAAAAGTGCCTAAGAATGTAATCTATGATAGAGAGGTACATTTCAATGTACATGATCTCAGCAGTGAAAAATACAGTCTCATTGTAAGATCGTATAATACTGCTAAAACGGATATGCCGGAAACGCACCTGCTTTCTAACGGAAGCTACAGTACTATGATTACTAACAGCGGAAGCGGGTACGGAAAAAAGAAGGATATGACTGTCTACAGATGGAGAGAAGATGTAACAGACGAAAGCATCGGTATGTTCTTTTATATTAAGAATCTCAGTGATAATAAACTTTGGAGCGCTGCATATGAGCCTTGCAAAAATGAAGGAGAAAACTATCAGGTAATATTCTCTATGGATAAAGCTGAGTTTAAAAGAAAGGACGGTGCAATTGCAACCCACACTGAGATAACTGTAAGCAGTGAGGATAATGCTGAAGTAAGAAGAATAACCTTTACCAATCACGATGACAAAGAGATAATACTGGAAGTGACATCCTATTGTGAAATTACTTTGGCTCCATATAATGCAGATATTGTGCATCCCGCCTTCAGCAATTTATTTATAGGCACGGAATATGTTGAAGCTTCAGGCTGCATAATAGCAAATAGACGTCCTAGAGCAAAAGAACAGGAAAAACCTTGGGTTATGCAGATTTCTGCAGTTGAAGGCAATGTGATAGGAAGTATTCAATATGAAACAAGCAGAGCAAATTTTATAGGACGTGGAAGAACTATATCCAATCCTTCTGCAATGGATAAAGATACTCCGCTTTCAAACAGTGTAGGAGCAGTGCTTGACCCTATTATAAGCATAAGGAGAAGAATAAAACTGAAGCCAAGTGAAAACTGCAGAGTAGCATATACTACCGCAGTGGCACAGTCAAGGGAAGAGGCTGTGGAATTATCTAAGAAATATAAAGAAATACAAAATGTTAACAGAGTATTTGAATTAGCTTGGACTGAAAGTCTGGTTGAGATGAGATATATGGGAATAAAATCTACGCAAGCTAATTTATATCAAATTATTGCTTCCAAAATACTATTTATTAATGAACAGCTTGAGGAAAGAGAAGAGTATATCAAGAGAATAAAGAGGTGTCAGAAGGATTTATGGCCTTACGGAATATCAGGTGATTTACCTATTGTAATGCTTATAATCCGGCAGGAAAATGATGTGGATATGGTAAGACAGCTTTTAAGAGCTCATGAATATTGGACTATGAAGGGCTTAAAGGTTGATCTTGTAATATTGAATTTGGAGGAAGTATCCTACTCACAGCCGCTGCAAGGTTATGTGAGAGATATGCTTGCAACAAGAAAAAACGGATCAAATACAGCGGGAGGAGTATTTCTTCATAACAGGGCTACTATGGATCTAGAGAGCATAGAGTTTATGATGGCCATTGCAAGACTTGTTATTGATTCTGCTAAAGGCGGTATAATGGAGCAGATAAATAATAGAGTTGAGGACACCGTAAACTTTATAAAGATTCAGAATATTGATGAGACTTCCCTTGATAAGGATGCTGTCAGCTTTATTCGTTCCAGAAGTGCAGAAAGCAGTGCTGAAAAACAGAAAATTATCGGGGCTCCAGAGGCTGCTAGAAAAGAGTGGTTGTTTAACAAATTCAAGTGGAACAATAAAATATCCAGTTCAGTTGAGTTCAGCAGTGAGGTAGCAGCTATTAGCAGAAAAACTGCAAGGGAAGAATATCAAACCTCTGAATTATATTTCTACAATGGATATGGCGGTTTTAAAAAAGACAATAATTCCTATGTAATCATGCTTGATGATTTTAAATCCACACCGGCACCATGGATAAATGTAATATCCAATGAGAACTTCGGATTTCATGTGTCCGAAAGCGGCAGTGCATATACTTGGAGCAGAAATAGCAGAGAAAATAAGATAACACCCTGGTCTAACGATCCTATAGTAGATATGCCCGGAGAAGCCTTACTAATGAGAGATGAGGATACGGGAAGCTTTTGGAGTATAACAGCAAAACCAATTAGAGATAACGGTTCCTACGTAATAGAGCATGGGTTTGGATATTCCGTATTTATGCATGATGTGTATGGCATAGAGGGAAGAGAGACAATGTTTGTACCAAGCGGAGAAAGCTGTAAAGTATGCATTGTAAAGCTAAAGAACAAGTCAGGAAGGAAAAGAAGCTTATCTGCCACATACTATGCACATATGGTGCTAGGTGTAGTACCGCAAAATACTTCACAATACATTTTCACTGAAATAGATGTTAATAAAAAATATATATATGCTCAAAATCCATATAGTGAGCATTTCGGAGGTTTGAAGGCTTTTCTGTATATGAACGGAGGCTTTAAGGAGAGCTTTACCGGATCAAGAAAAGAATTTATAGGAAGAGGTCAGAGTATATTTTCTCCTGATGGCATGAGAAGAGAAACTCTATCAAATATGGGTGGAGGCGGTATAGATCCATGTCTTTGTGAAAATATAAAGCTTGAGCTCGGAATCAACGAAGAGAAAACCTTTATAGTTGTGTTAGGGCAATATGAGAGTATGGATGAAATAGAAAAATGTATAAATAAATATACGGATATAGCACAGGCAGAGCATGCTCTGAAAGAAGTTCAACAATATTGGGAGGAGCTGCTTGGCAGAATCAAGGTGCACACTCCGGATAAATCAATGGATTTATTGCTTAACGGATGGCTCATGTATCAAACTATTTCCTGTAGGTATTGGTCCAGAACAGCTTTTTATCAATCTGGAGGAGCATATGGCTATAGAGATCAGCTTCAAGACTCTATGAATATTGGGTTGATAGAAAAAAGTATAACAAGAGAGCAGATTATTAGAAGTGCAGAAAGACAGTTTATTGAAGGTGATGTACAGCATTGGTGGCATCCTGTGGTTGACAGCGGTATAAGGACACGGTTTTCCGATGATCTGTTATGGCTGCCCTATGTAACCTTGGAATATATAAAAACTACCGGAGATTATTCCATACTTGATGAGACAACTGAATATCTGGAGGATGAACCTTTGAAGGAAGGCGAAGACGAAAGATATAGTGTTGTCAGAAAAAGCACTGTAAAAGGGTCTGTATATGAACACTGTATGAAGGCAATCGATATATCGCTGAAATACGGACCTCATAATATCCCTCTTATGGGAAGCGGTGATTGGAACGACGGTATGAGTACGGTAGGTAATAAGGGAAGAGGCGAAAGCGTATGGTTAGGTTGGTTTCTATATAGTATATTAAACGGCTTTAAAGATATATGCAGGCTAAAGGGAGATGAAGATAAATATAAGTTATATAATGAGCATGCAGACTTTATAAGAAGAAATGTTGATGAAAATGCATGGGATGGAAGTTGGTATAGAAGGGCATATTTTGATGATGGAACACCCCTTGGCTCAATACAAAATGATGAATGTCAAATAGATTCAATAGCACAATCTTGGTCAATAATAAGCAAAGGCGGAGATGAATTAAAAGCTAAGCAGGCTATGGACTCCTTAGAGAAACATCTTGTTAAGCCGGATAAAGGAATTATTCTGCTCCTTAACCCGGCCTTCAACAACTCAGACTTGGAACCAGGGTATATAAAAGGCTATGTTCCGGGAGTAAGAGAAAACGGAGCACAATATACTCATGCAGCTATATGGGTAGTACTGGCTGAGGCTCTTCGCAGAAATGGTGATAAGGCATGGCAGCTTTTTAATATGATCAATCCTATAAACCATTCAGAGACTCCATTGGAATGTGAAAGATATAAGGTTGAGCCTTATGTAATGACTGCAGATGTGTACAACAGAGAGCCTCATATAGGAAGAGGCGGCTGGAGTTGGTATACGGGAGCTGCAGGATGGATGTATAAGGTAGGTGTAGAGGCTATACTCGGGCTGCAATATAAAGGTGAAAAAGGATTTTCGATAGAGCCTGCTGTTCCTTATGATTGGGAAGAGTATTGTATTGAATTCAGAAATGAACAATGTAAATACAATATAAAAGTAAAAAAAGGAGAAGGCAAAGCAGTGAGCCTGAATGGGAAAAAGCTTGAGGACGGTATAATTCCTTGGAAAACTTCAGGGGAATATGACGTAGAGGTAATTATATAAAAGTAAAAAGCCGGTATTAGCCGGCTTTTTACTACATAATAAGAAATTATTTGCTTAGACTTCCTTGACATAGGGGCTATATAGTAATAATATTTAGTAAGTAGAATATTTTATAATTGCTGAAGAGAAGCAAGTAGGTCTGTAAACAAGCTTAAAGAGAGCTGCTATTGGTGGAAGGCGGCAGCAATGTGCAGATTGAATGGGTCTTGGAGATTAAGGATGAAACATTGCCGGAAGTTTTGTAGGCAGTAAGTAGTCCTATACGGTTACTCCCGTTACAGAGGCAGGGTTAAATCCCACAGAGGAGAAGGAAATTTCTCGAATTAGGTGGCACCGCGTCAAATCGCCCTATGGTTTATTCCATAGGGCTTTATTATATTTATTATTAATTTGGAGGTAATTGCAATGGACGAAAGAAAAAAGGTAATATTCAGCGGAATAAAACCTTCCGGAGATCTTACATTGGGAAATTATATAGGAGCTATTAAGAATTGGGTTAAGCTGCAAAATGAATATGATTGTTTATTTTGCGTAGTGGATCTTCACGCTATAACCGTTAAGCAGGAACCCAAGGATTTACGACAAAGAACACTTGAAGTTCTGGCAATATATATAGCTTCAGGTCTGGATCCGGAGAAGAACACGCTATTTATTCAATCGCATGTGCCTGCTCACAGTGAAGGAGCATGGCTCTTAAATTGCTGCACTTACATGGGTGAATTAAGCAGAATGACTCAGTTTAAAGATAAGTCTGCCAAGTATGGAGAAGGAATAAGTGCAGGATTATTTGACTATCCTGTGTTGATGGCTGCGGATATACTTCTTTATAATGCAGATTTGGTTCCTGTAGGAAAAGACCAGAAGCAGCATATCGAATTGGCAAGAGA
>JAEZDX010000068.1 GCA_023417975.1 Bacillota bacterium | reverse complement strand
ACCTACTTCTGCCTCAACAGAAATTCCTTTTTCTCCTGCAATCTTTATTATTTCAGTAGTTTTTGCAATATTTTCTTCTATAGCATAATGAGAACCGTCAAACATAACTGAAGAGAAGCCTGCTTCTATTACCTTTAGAACTCCTTCATATGTACCATGGTCTATATGAAGAGCAACAGGAACTGTAATCTTAAGGTCTTCTATTAAGCCATTAACCATTCCTACTACTGTTTTATATCCACCCATGTATTTTCCGGCACCTTCAGATACACCTAAGATTACAGGTGAATTGTTTTCTTGTGCAGTCAATAATACTGCTTTAGTCCATTCAAGATTATTAATATTGAATTGACCAACAGCATATTTACCTTCCTTAGCTTTGTTTAGCATTTCTTTTGCTGAAACTAACATAAAATCAACCTCCATTAATGATAAATAAATTTCTCTCTAAAGTATATTATAATCAAAAGATTGTTAAAAAAGAAATAAATATTTATAAATTTTTTAGAGATGGAGAAATTGGCTATGTATTCACCCAAAATGCATTATTCAATGTCTCCAAAGCTTATGGTATAATACAAAATATAAAAAGTCAAAAAATCTTTTCACCAATATGTCAAACATAAAATTTAGACATTCATTTTATGTTTAGTAGAGATTGGTGATATATTGAGAAGGGTGAAGCGGATGCAGAATATTGGCGGCCGTACAAATTGTTACTTTGGTAATTCAACTATAGCAGACTTGATATTTGTATTGATAAGGGTTCTTCTTAATCAAGAAGATTTACAGTTAAGTGAAATATATACTGATGCTTATATAAAGAAAATAAAACAAGAAAATAAATATCTTTCAGAATTAGTTGAAGCTTTACCGGGCAAAGGAAGTGAAATGTTGGAATTCCTTCTCCTGGGAGATAACTTTGAGGATGTGGGCGAATATAAAAGACTGGTTAAAGGAATGGAGGAAACGGACTTTTTTTATTATTTTTTCGGAGGATACATTGATAAGCAATTATTACTCATTGCCATTAAAGATGATACACATTTGGATATGCTATATTTGAAGCATAAATATATATGCCCTGATAGTGAGGTTTTAAAAAAATTAATAAAGTGTAGAAATAAATTTATAGATGATTTTTTTTCTTGCTTAGATAAATTGTATACAGATAAATTTATAAATGAGTATAAAATATTTAATGATAAACTGACTCAAGAGTTCTATAGGCTGGAAGGAATTCTCCTGCATACCGAACCATTGGAATTATCGCAAAAAATAATGGGTAAAACCTTTAAAAACAGAGGCCCATATGACAGCTTTATATTTGTTCCGAGCATTTGGATAAACTGTAATGCTATAAGGTATTTTGGCAAAAAGCAGATACTTATGTATTCAGCTAAGGAAAAAGGTCTTTCTAAAGTTGATATAATTAACATATTAAAGGTGATTTCTGATGAAAAAAGATTTGAAATCATTGAGCTATTAACTAACAGTACCCCATTAATGGGTAAGGAATTGGTAGAGAGATTGGAACTGTCCAAGGCAACGGTTTCCCATCATATAGAACAATTAAAGGGAATCGGCTTTATTAATGAGGAACGCGTAAAAAATTCTAAATATTATAGTATAAACACCAATAGTGTCAATGAATTTTTAGACTATCTTTCTTCAAAGATGAAGAAATAGTAAACTGTATATTAAATATGATTTCTGTAAAGACCGTCGTTTATGTATGCTGTTGAGCTGCTTTGACGGTCTTTATTTGTGCAGTTGACAATAGTGACTGCGAAATCTATAATTAAACTAGTTAGACAATCATCGAACTAGTTTGTTGTAGGGAGGAATAGTATGAATGCAGTTATAGAGGTAAATAATCTCAAAAGAAATTATGAAGGTGTGTTAGGAATTGGGAAAAAGAAAATGACAGAGGCATTGAAAGGGATATCCTTCTCTGTGGAACAGGGCGAAATATTAGGATTGCTAGGGCCAAACGGAGCGGGAAAAACCACAGCCATAAAAATATTAACTACCTTGTTGGCACCTACTTCGGGAGAAGCAAAAATCTTAGGATATAAATGCTTTGGAGAGGAGAATTTTATAAGAGATAAGATCAATTTCATTTTTGGTGGAGAAAGGGGCCTTTATTGGAGGTTATCTGCTTATGAAAATTTGCAGTATTTTGGCGACCTATACAAAGTATCAGGCAAGGTATTAAAGCAAAGAATTCCGGAATTGATTTCATTGGTAGGACTGGAAGGAAGAGAACATGAGAAGGTAGAAGGCTTTTCAAAAGGAATGAAGCAGAGACTGCAAATCGCCAGAGGATTAATAAATAATCCAAGTATACTATTCTTGGATGAACCTACTATTGGACTGGACCCGGTAGGAGCTAAGGATTTAAGAAATATTATAATGAAGCTGAAAATGCAGGGTACGACTATCTTGCTTACTACACACTATATGTATGAAGCGGACGAGCTTTGTGACAGAATAATCATAATAAATAAGGGAGAAATACTGGATATGGGTACTTCAAAATACTTAAAGCAGAAATATACCAAAGATGCTGACGGTACTCTGGAGGAGGTTTACTTCAAGCTCATAGGTGGTGGAGAGCATGAATAACTTAAAGGTACTATGGTCTACTTTCAAACTGCAAATAGTGCAGTCATTATCAAGGGCCACTTTCAGATTTTGTATTATTGTTCAGCCGCTGATTTACACCTTTATATTATATATGATGTATAAGGATTCAGGACGACCAAACTATGTGAATTTTGTAGTGCTCGGAAGCGGATTGAGCAGTTTGTGGAGCTCCATATGCTTTTCTTCAGCGGGAGATTTGGAAAGAGAAAGAAATATGGGAACCTTGGAGAATCTTTTCTGCAGTCCCACTAAATTCACAACAATAATGCTTGGAAAGATTTTAGCTAATACATTTTTAGGACTAAGCGGAATAGTTCTGAGTCTTATATTTACAAAAGTATTCTTCAATGAGAATTTATACATAAGCCACTTAGGTCTATTCAGTATTGCTTCTATAATGACTGTATTTTCTTTTGTAGCTATTGCATTGGTTATATGTCCGATTTTTACTTTGTCTAAAAATGCCAGGGCACTGATGAATTGTTTGGAATATCCGGTATTTATATTATGTGGCTTTGTTTTCCCCATAGATATGCTGCCGTCATTTATAAGACCTTTTAGCTATATGCTCGCCCCAACCTGGGCAGTGAAAATTATGAAAGACAGCTCTATGGGTGCGGGTCAGCTCAAAGAGTTTTGTGAAGAATTGGTTGTCTTAACTGTGATATGCATGGCTTATATTGTTGTAAGTAGATTATTATTTCTGAAAATCGATAGGCAGACAAGAATAAAAGCTACATTGGGGGTGAGTTAATATGGACAGGTTGGCTAGATTTTTTAGAAATGGGTTATATGCGTTTAAAGGGTTATACGGTTTTTTAAAGCCTCAGATTTATATACTTGTCATGATTGTTAACCCCATATTTCAAGTTGTCTTTTTTTCACTTACTGCAAGACATGCTTACGGTAGTGGAGATATAACACCTTATATTATCGGAAATGCTTTTGTTTTATGTGTATATGATGCATTTTTCGGAGTAGGAACCTGTCTAATTTATGAAAGAAGCTTTGGAACGCTGAAGCTTTTAGTTGCAGCACCGTGCAGCAAGTTTAATATATTTGTAGGTAAAGCTACCTTCTATATATTTGATGGTATTATAACTGTCAGTGTAGGACTTTTGGCTGCTGTAGTATTTTTTAATGTAAGAATCCCATCCAGCTATGTTCCTCAACTAATAATATGTCTTATTGTTTCAATATTTACAGCCTGCTCTATGGGACTTTTAATAGGAAGTGTTGGACTTGTGACAAGAGATATAAACTTGCTTTTGAATTTAGCTTCAATGCTGCTAATGTCATTGAGTGGAGTAAACTTTTCTACGGAAAAATTGCCTTTCTTTCTTCAAAAGATAAGCAGTGTGATTCCGCTAACAAATGCATTGAAAGCTTGCAAGCTGATGTTAATGAGTGAGAGCACATCTTATAATCAAATATATGCCTTTATTGCAAAGGAATTTGTATTAGGAGTCATATATTGCATAGCGGCTTATGCTGCCTTTAGGCTTATGGAAAGATATTCAAAGCTTAAAGCAGCTATAGATATTTATTGATATCTTAGTGCTTCTCTGTAATTATGGTTTACAGGGTCATTATCATTTAGCAGGATAAAGTATATTAGCTGTTTGGCATATAATAAATGAAAAAAGGAAGGTCCATAGATTTGATGCATTCGAATAAAGCACACAAACCTATGGACATTTTTTAATCTGAGGCACCCTCAATTATAGCTTTTATTTTGTTCTTCAAATGAGTAACCTCTTGCTCCTTCAGACGCGCCTTTGATTTCAAATCTTCTACTACTGTAAATACCTTGTTCCTAGCAGCATATACACTTTCTTGAGAACTGTGAATTTTTGATTGTACATTCCAATCTGCTATTAATCCATCGAAAAAGTAATCCGCAAAACGATCAAAAGAGCTTATATCTATCTGTACATCGACTTTCATATTTACATCCTGCAGTTCACGCTTAAATTTATAATAATATTCCTTAGCTTCGGAAATATACTCTGAAGCCTCATCTATTCTTGAATGCTTTGCTGCGGTACTTATCATTCCTCCACCAAACATATCCCAAGTTCCCCAGTTTTCAGCGCTGTCTAAAGAGCTTTCGGCACTTTCAAGACATTGCCTTACTGAATTTCCCGCCGTAATTGCCTCATTTAGCTCCTTTAGATCCATCTCTAAATCGGAAATTACTTCTGAAATAGATGCAATTTGCTGAGTATAGTTATCATTGCTTGCCAATATTAACTGCTCCTTCTTAAGAATAAGCTGATCATAAGAATTTTTTCCATAGCCAAGCTGGTGAAGCTCAGAGTAATAGCCTTCTATTTCTTGCTCAATTAGCTTTATTGAGCTGCAGCATTCATCATATTTTAGCTTTGCGGACAACACCTCCCGCTTCTCTTTGCTTAGCTTTTCAGACTTATTGCCCAACACAGATAAAAAAACACCTTTAATGCTGAGACCTTCAAGCTTTTTTACATCTAATTCCTCTTTTTCCAAAGACTCATAAAGCTTTCGCAGCCGACGTTTCTCTTCTTCGATATTTGCCTCTGCATTTTTAATTTTATTCAAGTACCTTTCTCTTTTTCTAGAAAGTTCCTTGGCTTCGATTAGTTCATTGTTGATATTCTCATACATAAAAAAACCACCTTATACAATTAATACTTATAGTTTTTTTAAAGACTTTCTCAGATTTTTTTTAAGAGTTAGATATCTTTCATATTTAGTGAAATTATGTTTAATATTATGTTTGGTATTTAAAGAAGATTTTTTTAGTTTCAGTAAGTAAAAAAGAATTTGCCGTAAGGTTATAGGAAGTGTACAAAACACAAGAATCCTACATATATAATTCAGCTGTTCTTTGAAATTTAATCCTAGTTCTGTTTCATTCACAATTAATGGTATTATAGCAGAAATTAGATAAACCAAGATTACGAAGGTAAAGGACAGCCAGCATAAAGTATTTAAAAATAGCTCAAAATCTTTTTCTTCAAATTCCATATAGGTAGGCAGCTGATTATTATTATGGTTACTGGAAGAAGGTTCACTATTATATAAGTAGTCCCTAACCGGTTGAGGCTTTGTCTTAGAAGTAATGAAACTGCTTTTAATAAAGTGTAAAAATCTTCTTAAAAACATTGAAGGAGAAAGCAATTGAATTAAGAGGAAAGATAGTATAAGCCATAAAAGGGCATAAATACTCTCATCCTGTATATTTAAGGACAACTTATACGAATAGGGTCCTGAAGCATATATCAACATATTGAATATAATACTTATAAACAAAAGACATCCCCAATAAATAAGTCTTGTACTGGTTGGCTTTCTGCTGGAAAAAACCGACCTTATGCTAATGACTTTGTATATTATATAGGTTATTGTTAAGGTAAAAAGGAAACCGGCAACTATCACAATATCACTTCCCTCAAAAATCAGTATGTTTCATTGGAATATTCAATATTTTTAAGTATATCCGTTAATATAATCGAGAGTTTTTTGTCGGAGGAAGCTGCAGCAAGCTTTTTATTAACCCATACTATGAATTTCGTTTTAAGCAATACATAGGCGGGGTTATTATTTCCAAGCTTCATAGCGGCCACTTCATCTAAAGAGTCTGCCAGAGAACTTTGCTCTTCTATGAGTGTTTCAAATTCCTCCATGGATGGAACTGTTCTTAATAATTCAAAATCCTCATGTGAAATAATCTTTGCAAGGTTGAATTGGCATATTACGGATAAGAAGATTTGGTATTCACTTAATTTGTCAAGTGGGCAATAGAGCGAAAAGCCTTCCTCCATGCCAAAGGGAGTAATCTTAAATAATGTCAAAAAGTTAGCTAAATGTTCGAGAATATTTTGAATATTTTCTTTATCCGTGTTTTCTGCCCTATGGAGTATTAAGGATGAAAGAAGCAATTCTTCCATTAGTTCCTCACTATTACCGGCTATTTGACTATTCTTTTTAGCGGATAGCAAACGTCTGCTACTGTTGGAAATTAATGCAAACAGCAATGTAAGACCATCGATTAGAGCTGCAAAAGCAAAAGAAAACCACGCTATACCAAGAGAATCGTTTTTTGAAAGTAAGTTCTTCAGCGGAAGTACATACATGTTTTCAAGTGCAAACTCCTCACTATTTAAATCAATAGCATTACCTTTATCTGTGAAGGAATTAAGTAAGTATGCACCGTTTTTGATTTCTGATTGAAGCTTTGAAAACAGCAGCATTGAGTCTGAGAGATTTAATGATATATCACCTTGTGGTACTTTGCCGTAGTCTTCCATGTATACATTATTTTCTATGTCTTTTAGTGTCTTCATGAATTTTTCACTTACTTCAGTAGTAGTATAAAAAAGGTTCAGCACATCGTTAAAACCTTTTGGAGTGTCAGTAGAAGTTATGTCAGAGTACAAAGTAAACATATTTGTCAAAATAGTATTAAACTTTTCTCGTTCTCCAGTCTTGGAATTAATGTAATTAACACAATACTGTTGGATCTCATTAGTTCTTTTATCAAATTCAAGAGTATTTCCAGCGGAAATGCTGTTGTACATTGTCTCTACAATATTATCCATTAATTGCTTTTTAGACGTCATATCAGCTAATTCCTTATTAAATTCAGCTAAGGTCTTTCCTCCCAAGATTGTCTTAACCTTATTTTCATAAAGTGAGGCTTGAATAGACGAGTTTTGTGATGCAGCTTGTCCTACAATATTACCGATAGCACTACTGTACTTAGCCATATCTTCATAATATTTATCTAAATTATTAGCATAATTATTGATATTTGGTTTTGATACTCCCGCAGTATTAGCAGTAACAACATTTGTATTTATAGACACTTTTGATACTTGTTCTGCCAATTTGTTACAGCTATCTATTTCTTTGACCAATTTTGTGTTTTCCTGCTGCAGCTTGCCGGTAATATCAAAAATACTTTCTTTTAGTTTGTTTTTTGAATTGTCAACTACGGTTCTGTATTTGTCGGTCATACTACCGTATATTTGGTTATATCTCTCTTCTAAATATATAATAGGAGAATTTATGTGATTGTAAATCCCGATATAAGAAAAATAAGTAGAGCACATTGCAGCGATAAGAAGAATCACTACTGTACCTGCTTTAAGATTTTTCTTTAAGGAGTTGCTGAGGAAGAATACAATTAGCTGTACGGAGAGGGCAAACAGGAAAGGAGCACTTAGTCCTAGGGGAAGCTTTATACCGCCAAAGTACACTTTACTGCCTGAGTATGTTGTAGCAAGAGAAATGATCTGCAGAAAGAAAGTAACCGCAACAAATATCCAAGAAAGAACTGTAGGATTAAAAACATTTTGAACATTATAGCGGTGGCTGTCTTTTAGCACATTAAGTTCTGCTGTATAATTTTTTGTGAAATCATTTGCCTCCGAAAATTTTCTCCTTTGTATTTTCATAAAATCTTTTATACCCATAAAAACACCCCAATTATATACGTGCAAGTTTACACTTAAATTTATCATTTCACAAAAACCGTTTAAGCTTTAGCATTTTCTAAAAATGAATTTATTATTGTTTATACTTACATATTTTCATATAGCTTTGAAAGAATTTTGGTACAATTGTTCACCATAACATGTAAATAAAACAAATATAATACAGTAAATATTATACATTTATTTAAGTGTAGATGTAAACAGTGACTTGTTAAGGTATTTGGAATAGTTGGTCTTAATATAAATATGTAATGGATTTTCTGTGTTCTATTTAGAAAAGAAAAAAATGGTGTACTTATATAAGTTAATAACTATAAATAAGTCATAATTTGAATAATATAGTCTGATATTAGTATAATTTTGCTGTGAAATTTCTTTGGATTATTTTGTATAAACAAGTATAATTATGTATGGTTGCTTGTAATATATGTAAGTAAACGCGGGTTCAATATAGGACTGGTTGTCCTAATTAATGTGGAGAGGTTAGATTTAGGAGGAAAAGGATGAGGCGATTAAGTGTTAGGGGAAAATTGTATTTAATGATTCTAGCTATATTTATCCCTATGATTATTAGTCAAGCTTATGAAACCTACAATTTATATAATAAAAGTGTTGAATTCGAGTTAGAGGCTAACCAGGATTTTGCGGAGGCTGTAAGTGTATCATTTTTGAACTATCTGGATAGGCTTTGGGATACAGAACTTTCTATGGGTGTGGCTATTATAGGAGGAACAATGTCAGACTATGAAAAAATAGGAAGCTATATGAAGGAAACACTGCGAAATCAGCCGGCAATTAAAGAATATTGCTTTGTTGAGCCAACCTCTCTTAGAATTTTAGCAAGTTCAAATAAGCAGGCAATAGGTGTATTCTTGACGGGCCGACAATATATTAATAGCATTATTGGAGGAAAAGATAAGG
>JAEZDX010000047.1 GCA_023417975.1 Bacillota bacterium | reverse complement strand
ATGCTTGTAGATAGAGAAAGAACAGTTCAAAAGATTACGCCCAACTTGCTTTTCTCAAATGAAGTTTGCGGAAAAGCGGAAGAAGCAATGAGATACTATTCAGAGGTGTTTGAAGCTTCACAAATAGGAATGATTAGCACGTATAAAGAAGGAGAAGCATCAGCAGCAAATTCAAAGATAAACTATGCTTCTTTTAAACTATTAGGTATGGATTTTTCTGCAATGGATAATGGCTTTGATGTGGAGTTTAGCTTTAATGAGGCATTTTCATTAATTGTATACTGTGAAAATCAGCAAGACATTGATTATTACTGGAGTAAGCTGTCTTTTGTTCCTGAGGCAGAGCAGTGCGGCTGGATAAAGGATAAGTTTGGGTTATCATGGCAAATAGTGCCGCTTATTTTGACTGACATTATGAATTCCGGTGATGAAGAGAAAAATCAGAGGGTGAGCCAGGCTTTGTTGAAAATGAAAAAACTGGATATAGCAGTTTTACAAAAGGCATTTGAAGGATTCTAAAGTTCAACCGCGAAAGATGAAAGGAGATTGATTTATGGACAAAATTACTACTGTAGACGAATATATTTTACAATTCTCTAGTGAGGTTCAAGAAATTCTACAAGCACTGAGGAAGCTAGTAAAAGATACTGTACCGGAGGCTCAAGAAAAAATCAGTTACCAAATGCCTACATATTATTTGAATGGTAATTTGGTACACTTTGCAGCATATAAAAACCATATTGGATTTTATCCCACTCCATCAGGCATTGAAGCTTTCAAGGATGAGCTATCCAATTATAAAGGTGCAAAAGGGTCTGTTCAGTTTCCAATTGATAAACCTATGCCCTTTGATTTGATAAGGAAAATGGTGGAGTTTAGAGTTATGGAAAACAAAGATAAGGCTGTAAAAAAACGAGCCTAAATAGATTGGATGAAAAAGTATAAGGAGGAATGAATATGACTTATATCGTTGATTTTAAAAATGTGTCTGTGGTTGGACTGGAGTCTTCGCCTGTAGCAGAAGCGCTTGGCGGTTTGCGGGCTAATGAAGCCCGTTACTTTAGGAACAAATATAAGCATGAATTTACGGTTGTACCGGCCAGCGAAAGCCAGGATACTCTCGATTATGTGAACCGAATTTTAAAGGAAGAACGTGACATTGTATTTGCAGCTAAACCATTGGAAACAGCTAGCTTTCAAGTAGAAAACATAAAATGGACCTACGTATTTTATGAAGACGGACTTTCGGTGAACGTGTTATATACTATTGATGACCCAAAGAAAAGAGCCGTTGGGTTTAAACTTTCTGAGGGTATGGAAATACCAAAGGAATTAGAAGGAAAATTTAAGTTTGCAAGGCAGAAGTCTAAGCTAGCCGGAACAATAAGGGGTTCGTTTTTTGTAATCAAAAAAGAATATTAAGGCAGGCATTAAATAAGTAGATGGATCACTAATTCTAGGGATTTACTCGAAAAAATAATATGATTTATACATTCAGATAAGGAGAGAATAGTTATGGAGCAGCAGAACACTGTTATCATTAATAAATTCTTTGAGGCATACGGCAAGCACGACTTTGAAGGTATAAAAAAGGTACTTGATGAAAATGCTAAATGGATTTTTCCCGGTCGGAACCCATTAAGTGGAGTTAAAGAAGGAATTGAAGAGATTGTTGCTTTTTTTGATAAAATGGGCGAGGCTATGATGAAGTCAAACATTAAAGCTGAAAGCATAGTAACCGGGATAAATGATAACTTTTTAGTGGAATGTCAACATATATGGACAAATCGAGAAGATGAAATTAATCTTGATCATCATTGGTGTGTTCTTTGGAGATTTAGAGATGGTAAAATAATTCAAGGTAACCACTTTGCTGAAGACCAGTATAAAGCAGATACGTTCTTTAATAAACTTCTCCTATAATAAGCTAATTGACGAATTGAAAAAATGATACAATGTAAGCCCACTGATATCAGTGGGTTTTAGTATTTTTTGAAGAAAATACTTTTCCTATTCTATGTATAGAAAGTTAATCTATTTAGTGATTTCTATATAGATTAACTATTTAATGTGAAGTTGCGCAAATGTAAAATATTATTACGTATGTAAATGTTTGACATAAAATATTTAATGTGCTATATTGTCCATAAATAATAAATTATTGAGGTTAATTGGATTGCATAAAAAAACGTTTTCAGCCTAGTGAGACAAAAAGCTATTTTGCTGCAGAGCAAAATAGCTTTATATATTAAATAATTATTACAATAGCCAATCATTAAATGAGAGGATCATAGCATGATGATAAAAGTATTCAAGAAAGAAGATATAAGCTTACTTAAAAGAGCTTTAAAATATTTGCTATCATATAGGATCAAAATCATT
Organism: Bacillota bacterium; assembly: GCA_023417975.1. Classification (GTDB taxonomy): domain Bacteria; phylum Bacillota; class Clostridia; order Clostridiales; family Clostridiaceae; genus JAEZDX01. The sequence continues at coordinate 849 of JAEZDX010000047.1, read as the reverse complement.
CTTGCTTTTTTGTGCATTGTGGGTGGAATAGGTTTAGGAATAGCTCAACCTCTGTTTTGGGGCGGAATATTGGACAGTCTGTTCCAAAAAAATATGAACGGTGTTGTACTTAATATAGTGTATAGCCTTATATTTGGCATCATTGCAAGTATACTTTCATTTTTTCAGGAATACATCTTTGCTTCATTAAACCAAAGTATTATATTCGACTTAAAAAGAGATATGTACAAAGCCATGCTGGATCTGCCTGTAAAGGCTTATGATGAAATAAATAACGGTGAATTAATGTCCAGACTACATGGAGATGCAGCCATAGTTGCAAATGCTATTACAGGAACACTTATAAACGCTATTGTGGATGTGATACGTGTTATTGCAATAGGAATAACCATCTTTGCCATAAGTGTTAAATTGGCCCTAATAGTTGTAGTTACTTTTCCGATATCCTTTTATATTTTTAATAAATATGGAAAAAAAATCAGGACCTATAATAAACAATTGTCCCAATTCACTGATAAATATTTTAGTAACTCAAGTCAAGCTATATGGGGCATAAGAGAAATAAAAAGTCTAGGAATTAAAAAAAATAGGTTTGATTCTTTTATGAAGCTTGCAAGCAAATTAAAGGAAAGAACAATAATTGTAACACTACTCAGTGCCAAGTCACAGGCACTTTCCAATGCGGCAAATATTATTACAGAGATGATAGTAATTTTCGTAGGGGCAATGTTGGTTGTAAACGGTTCACTAGATATAAAGTTTTTTATTGCCTTCTATTCGTATTCCGGTCAATTTTCGGGGGCTCTTTTAAACATAAGCAGAGTAAACCTTAGCCTACAACAGGTTATG
>JAEZDX010000046.1 GCA_023417975.1 Bacillota bacterium | reverse complement strand
GTCTGTATTCACTGGAGTAGGCGAAAGAACGAGAGAAGGAAACGATCTTTACCACGAAATGAAAGATTCAGGTGTAATTGATAAAACCGCACTAGTATTCGGACAGATGAATGAACCTCCTGGAGCAAGAATGAGAGTCGCACTAACAGGATTAACTATGGCAGAATATTTTAGAGATGTTCAAGGTCAGGATGTTTTATTATTTATTGATAATATTTATAGATTCACTCAAGCAGGTTCAGAAGTTTCAGCACTTTTAGGGCGTATTCCCAGTGCAGTAGGATATCAGCCAACGCTAGCAACAGAGATGGGACAGCTTCAGGAGAGAATCGCTTCAACTAAAACGGGATCTATAACATCAGTGCAAGCAGTATATGTACCTGCAGATGATTTGACAGACCCGGCGCCTGCCACCACTTTTGCACATTTAGATGCAACTACGGTTCTTTCGCGTACTATAGCCGGACTAGGGATATACCCGTCAGTCGATCCTTTGGATTCAACTTCTAGAATATTGGAGCCTTCCATTGTTGGTGAAGAGCACTACATGGTTGCTCGTGAGGTTCAAAAAGTTCTCCAAAAATATAAGGAGCTTCAATATGTAATCGCAGTTTTAGGCTTAGACGAGTTATCGGAAAAGGATAAGCTCACTATTGCAAGAGCAAGAAGGATTCAACGGTTTCTATCTCAGCCTTTCACCGTAGCTGAGCAGTTTACGGGTATAGATGGAGTATATGTACCGTTAAAGGAGACAATAAGGGGCTTTAAGGAGATACTTGAAGGTGAACATGATAATCTGCCCGAAGCAGCATTTTTGTTTGTAGGCACTATAGACCAAGCCATAGAGAAAGCAAAAAGAATAAAAGCTTAGGAGGGTAGCAATGGGCTCATTTTCATTAAAGGTGATAACATTAGCCGGAATCTTTTTTGATGAAGAGGTTGATAGAATCGTGATAAGAACTATAAATGGAGATATTGGAGTTTTGAGAGGACATGCTGCACTAGTATCTCTTATAGATAATGGAAAACTCAAAATTAGAAAAGAAGGACTTACTAAAGAAGCAATCATTAATGGTGGATATGTTGAGATAGGAAAGGAAGAAACATTAATAGTATGTGACGCAGCTCAGTGGATCACAATTTAGTGAAGCATAGCAAAAGGAGTATCGCTAAAATACTTGTTAAAGTATTTTCGATACTCCTTTTTTAGTATATATAAAGGAGAACTATATTTAGGTGTATAAATATGAAGTATAACATAGGGTTATTAATTAATATTTTGTCGGAATTTATTTACTATAATTACATAATCATGTATAGTAGTGTTAAAATGAGTGATGCTCACATTGGTATTCTTTTATGGGAGATAAAGCTATGAGATATAAAAAAGTACAAGGCTATAGAGATAATGACAAATTGCGTAACAGCTTTAATGAACTAGCTAAAAAAACATTCGGTATTGATTTTACTGAATGGTATTCAAATGGTTTTTGGGGTGATAAATACATACCTTACTCACTGGTCGATGGTGACAGAGTAATAGCGAATGTGTCTGTAAACCTAATGAGCTTTGATATGGAGGGTGTAAAAAAGAATTATATTCAGCTTGGCACGGTTATGACAGATAAAGCTTATGGAGGTCAAGGTTTAAGCCGGCAGCTTATGGAGGATATAATTCATGAATATAATAATAAGACAGAAGGTATATATTTGTTTGCAAATGACAGTGTTCTGGACTTCTATCCAAGGTTTGGCTTTGTTAAAAGCTTGGAGTACCAATACAGTAAAAGTGTTGATTTTGAAGGAAGCATTAAAACAGCGAAACATATGGATATGGGGGATATAACTAACCGGAACTGTCTTATTAATGCAGCAGAGAATAGTATCAGTAATGACAGATTCACTATGGATAATACCGGATTAATAGCATTTTATGTAACCGGTTTTATGAGAGATGCCGTGTACTATATTGCTGAAGAGGACACATATGTAATTGCAGAGGTGGAAAAGGAAAATGTATTTATTCATCAAATTATAGCAAGTCATAAAGTGGATTTGAATAACGTAATGAGAAGCTTTGGCAGTGAAATAAAGAAATTAACCCTTGGGTTTCCACCAATTGAGGATAATGGATATGATGTGCAGCAATTGCAGGAGGAAGATTGTACGTTATTTACTTTAGGGAAAGACTTGGAAGTTATAGAAAAGAAAAAACTAAGATTTCCAACCTTATCACATGCATAGTAATTCACTGGAGTGGAGTTGAATTTTATGAAAAGAATAGAAAAGGTTTATGAAAAGCTTAAAGAGCTTTACAGCGGAACAGGGATCAGCGCTGTAGAAGTTGCTGACCTGCTAGGTTTAAGCAGAGCAAATACAAGTAGTGATTTAAACAAGCTGTGTGAAGAAGGAATAGTGACGAAAAGCAGCGGGAGACCGGTACTTTTCTCACCCCTTTTAGATGTTGAAGCTGCAAAAGGGGGTACGAGCCTTGACGTATTTGCGGAGGAAAATATAAGCCTATTTTCTGCTGTAGAGCAGGCAAAAGCAGCAATTTTATATCCTCCAAAAGGTATGAATATATTAATACTAGGGGAAACCGGTGTAGGGAAATCCATGTTTGCAGGTATTATTCACGAATATGCCATTGAAATGAAAAAGATGGATAAAGCGTCTCCGTTTATAACCTTCAACTGTGCAGATTATGCCAATAATCCTCAGCTCCTTTTAAGTCAGCTTTTCGGAGCTAAAAAAGGTTCTTATACTGGTGCGGATTCGGACAGAATAGGCCTTATAGAAAAGGCTGACGGCGGTATATTATTTCTTGATGAAGTTCACAGGCTGCCTTCAGAGGGACAGGAAATGTTTTTTACTTTCATGGATAAAGGAAACTTCAGAAGATTGGGAGAAACTGAAGCAGAAAGAAAAGCAAAGGTACTTATTATTTCTGCTACTACCGAAAATCCTGATTCGACCTTGCTGAGAACCTTTACAAGAAGAATTCCTATGATAATCCGTATTCCAAGTTTATCGGAAAGAAGCATGGAAGAAAGGTTTCACCTTATTCAACAATTTCTTATGGAAGAGTCCGCTAGGTTAAATCGTGAAATTATGCTTTCCGTCAATTCTATGAGGGCTTTGTTAAGCTATAACTGCTCAAATAATGTGGGACAGCTGAAAACAGATATACAGCTTATTTGTGCTAAAGCATATGCAGACTTTGTTTCCAATAGGAAAGAATATATAAGAATAGGAAGCAATGAACTTCCGCGATATATAAGAGAAGGACTTTATAAGGAAACTGAGCATCGGCAGATATGGAACAAGCTCATCGGAATAAACAAAAGGTATTGCATTTTTAACAAAGGCGAGAAAAATATCATTTTCCGGGATGAAAGAGAAGATAAAAATATTTATGATATGATTGAAATGCATGCCTTGGAGCTTAAAGGCAAGGGCATGAGTGTTGAGGAAATCGAGACGGAAATGGGAAAGGACATTGATGACTACTTTGCAAAGTATATAAATAGTGTCAATGGAAATTCAGACACCTCCAATCTTGAAAATGTCATAGATCCTCAAATAATCAAAATAGTTGAAGAGATTGTACGTTTCAGCGAAGAGAAGCTTAAAAGGAGCTTTAGCAGTCAAATTTATCATGGGATGGCATTACATATATCAAGTTCTATTGAGAGAATAAGGCACAATAAAAAAATCATTAATCCCAGATTGAATAAAATAAGGCAGGAATATGCCGAAGAGTTTAGCGTGGCTATGGAATGTATAAAAATGATAGACAGCATCATGGATATTTC
>JAEZDX010000016.1 GCA_023417975.1 Bacillota bacterium | reverse complement strand
GTATGGAATAGAAGTGTTAAATGAAAAGGCAAAGGAATTAGGACTAGCTATAAAAACAACTGTAGGAGATATTAACAAGCTGCCTTTTAGAACTGAAATGTTTGATTGCCTATTGGCTTATCATGTTATTTCTCATACGGACTCCCAAGGAATTAAAACTATTATAAGTGAAATACAGCGAGTATTAAAAAGTCAAGGTGAGTTTTTCATTACTTTATGCTCAAAGAAAAGCTCAGCATTTACTGAAAAAAGCTATCCTCAAATAGATGAAAATACTATTTTAAAGACTGAAGAACCAGAGTTAAATATTCCTCATTTTTATGCTGACTTAGCGGCTGTTAGGAGCTTATTCAAAGATTTTGAAATAATTAAAATCAGGCATATAGAAGATATATTTGAGGAAGGAAGCAGCTGGCACTATTTTGTTTACGGTAAAAAGAGATAATACCCCAGGGGTACGCGGTTTATGTCGTATGCTGACTTATGTTTTTGTAGGAGTACAATGAAATTGAATATTTTCTGACAGTTGGCAAAGAGGACATAGATTTATTTGAAAAATAAATTATCAGGAGGTAGTGAATTATGAAATTTTGTTGGATAACATTAAATGTTAAAAATATGGAGGAATCTCTTGCATTTTATCAAGAAATAATTGGGCTGAAAATTGCAGAAAGATTCAATGTTGAGGAAGGATTGGAAATTGCAATGCTTGGAGAAGCTGATGACCCCAAAATCGAGCTGATATGTAACAAAAGTCAAAATGTTTCAGTGCAAAAGGAGGGAATTTCTATTGGGTTTGAAGTTGAATCGCTCGATAAAGCTATGGAACTTTTGAAAGATAGGAATATTCCAATTAAAAGGGGACCTTTTTCACCTGTACCAGCAACAAGATTCCTTTTTATTGATGACCCAAATGGTGTAGAGATTCAAATAGTCCAGCATCAACTATAGTTACCCCAGGGGTGCGCGATATATGTCGAAAAAGAGGCTGAGAGTTCAGCCTCTTTTTCATTTTAGTTTTAAGCCTTCTCAACATATGAAAAGTAATCAAAATCAGCATGCTTGTTTACACCTGATATGTCTTGGCAGGCAATGCCTACAAAAGCACCTGTAAAGGCCGAGGAACCTATTATGGCATCATCGGATAATACGCTGGCATCATACACTTTGCCTATTGGGTTCCATTGGTCTTTTTCTACAGCATAGAAAAATCTCAGTTCGGAATAGTTAACTTCTACTTTTAGATAAATTCGGCTTACACCGTTTATGAGTATATTTTCATCCTGGGACATGGATTCGGATATATCATTATTTATGCAGGACAATATTCCTATGCATTTTCCTCCCAGCTCTTCGTCGGTACTTACCCTCAAATAATAAAAGTTACTTGTGTTGTAATAGCAAATTAAGCCAGCAAGTTGCTGGGATGTTTCAGGCTCAAATTCAAGACAGGTCTCAGCACAATAGACAAAGCTTTGCTGACGTCTTGCAATGAGGCTCTGTACAAATTTTGAATACATAGCTTCCTTGCCATACAGTCTCAAGAAGCCAGGTCTTTCGGTAAGTGATATAAAGTTTTCTGCCGGAACTCTCAAGGACTGAAAATTTATATCTAATGAAGTACTATCAAAATCATCATATTGTGAGACTAAGGTATCTTCTCCGTTATTTGAAAGACCTTCGCTATAAATCTCAATTTCGTTGGAAGGCAATCTTTGTCCGTTATCAGATAAATAGAGCCAGTCATCTTCACGCCATTCCACCTTTTGTATGGCTGTCTCTCTCCCTAGAATGCATCGATTTGTTCCAGGTAGAGGTCTTCCGCAAAGGTGTACCAGGAACCATTCCTTATTGGGACCTTCAACAATGCTGGCATGGCCTGCCTTTTGAAGGTATTTATCCTTGTCACTACCTTTTGAGGTCAGAATTGGGTTTTCAGGATGAACTTCATAAGGGCCTGTAAGCTTTGTTGAACGAGCAAGAGTTACAGCATGATCATAACCAGTCCCACCTTCAGCGACCATTAAATAATAGTAACCATTAAGCTTATATAAATGAGGGCCTTCAGTATAGCCAAGTTCCGTTCCTTTGAAAATATTTATTATTGGACCTGTAAGCTGTTTAAGATCTTCATCATATTCCTGAAGAACATGTCCTGAGAAGCGGTTTTTGCCTACACGTGTATCCCACCTCATGTTTACCAACCATTTTTTTCCGTCATCGTCATGGAACAGAGAAGGGTCAAAACCGCTGGAATTAAGATAAATAGGCTCAGACCAATCACCGCAAATATCCTTTGAGGTTACTAGATAATTGTGAGTATCTTTAATAGTGCCGGTGCTGTGCACTATGGTGTATATCAAATAGAAGGTGCCTTTATCATAAGATAGGCAAGGAGCCCAGATTCCACCTGAATCAGGTACGCCAAGCATATCCAGCTGGGATACTCTGTTCAAAGGATGAGCTATAAGCTCCCAATGAACTAAGTCCTTGGAGTGATGAATTTGAACTCCGGGAAACCATTCAAATGTGGATGTTGCTATGTAGTAGTCATCTCCGGCTTTGCATATGGATGGATCCGGATTAAAGCCTTTAAGAATTGGATTTTTCACTTTTAACATTAGTTTACCTCCCTCGGTTTATCAATTATATAATACAAAGATGAGTGAGATTAGTCGCTAATAAATTCACATATAAACTCCTACACCTATAATACCATTCTACAATTGAAATGAAAACAATACCATGTATTATACTATAATAGTCAATATTAATGGTTTGGCTAAATGAAATAAAAAATAGGATACCAATGTTATTGATACCCTATATAAGATTACCATAATTTAAATAGCTTTACCGCTGTTTTTGCAGCTTTATATAATGGAGTTTCCAGTTCTTTTCTAGCATTCTTAAGTTCTTTGCGGATTTCTATATGTTGTGGACAGTGCTGCTCACATTTTCCGCATTCAATACATTGAGAAGCGCTGCTTGGAGTCTTTCGCATAACGGTACACATAAGATAATCTCGTCTGCCGGACTTTCTGTTCTCGGAATATATCATGTTGTAGCTGTGAAAGGCACCGGGTATGTCTACGCCTTTTGGACAAGGCATGCAGTAAGCGCAGCCTGTACAGCCAACCTTAATGTTTTTGTTTATTTCTTCTTTTACCTTGTCTATTATAGCAAAATCCTCTTGTGAGAATTCACCCACCTTAACTTCGGAAGCAATTTTTATATTCTCCTTTACCATGTCAAGAGAGTTCATTCCCGATAAAACACAGGTGACTTCCGGTTGATTCCATAACCAACGGAAAGCCCATTCTGCTGGTGAACGCTTTCTTGAGTCTTGAAGGAAAACTTCTTTTGCCTTTTCCGGAAGCAAATTCACGAGTCTTCCTCCACGGAGGGGTTCCATTATAATAACC
>JAEZDX010000596.1 GCA_023417975.1 Bacillota bacterium | reverse complement strand
GATTACCGGTAAGGACATAAGAAAACCTACATTAGTTGCAGATGTCCATTTTAATGCCAAATTGCAGGTTATATATGCAATAGCCATGCACAAGCTTGCCGGAAAATACTGCACCAATTTGGCTGTCCTAAGTTGGGATATTATACTTTTTCCAAATAAAACAATGAAAATCAGAAATGCTATTGAAAACCTAAAAGTAAGTAACCAAAACGGTGTTACACTCTTATAGGCTATCTTTGTCAAAGGATTCCCGACACCATAAACTAAGCTTTGTATCATTATGAAAGATGCATATTTAATTTTTATTAGATTCGTTTTTCCCATTTTAACCACTTATGCCTCCCAAACCATGTATTTAATTATCCGAAAAAACATTCACTTTCTTCAGTTCTTCTTGCAATTTATTATACCATTTTATCATTGAAGGCATAAGTGCTTACACAATTAATTACTAGCACTCCAATAATTTATAATCACATACTTACCATTCTCCCAAGTTTACATATTTACACGGGTTCTTTTATACAGAACGGATATCGCTGCTGCTATAAACAAAATACCCATAAAGGCAGGTGCAGCATGTCCAAGTGACACATAGATTTGCCCCCCAATAATTGGTCCAATCATTCTTGCCAGAGCCTGAATAGCTTGGCTGCCACCTTGAAGCCTGCCTTGTTCACCGGAATCCACAGACTTAGACAGCATACCGTTAAAGGAAGGCCCAAAAATAGAATCACCAAATCCAAATATAAACATTCCGGCAATGAAAAGAGGATAGAAGAACGATAACGCAGATGCTGCAATAAAACTATACCCTATTATCTCTGAAATCATCCCGAGAATTGCTATTTGCTTATCACTAAGCTTTATCAAAAGCTTTGGCATTATGAAACCTTGTGAAATTATGTCTTGGACTCCCATAATCGAAAACATAAGTCCGATGAGCGCTGGCTTCCAGTTGAAAGTATCTACTGTAAATTGTGAAAAAACTGCCTGTAAGGATCCATTTGGTATCCAAAGTAAGAATGCTGACACAAGCAGTCTTTTTAAGTTTTTCATGGAAAATATGCTTATTAGCTGTGTGAATGGATTTAATCTTACAAAGGTAATCTCCTTCAGTCTATTATTCTTGTCAAGGCTTTCCGGCATAAAAAAGAATCCATAAGCAACATTCAGTAAAGTAATTATTGCTCCAAAATACATTGGAACAGAATAACCGAACTTTGCCAGCAATCCACCTAGGGTTGGTCCAATGACAGTACCTACCCCAACAATGGCACTCACCCATCCAAAATATTTTGTTCTTTGCTCACTTGGAATGATGTCTGCAAAATATGCAAAGATAGTGCTTATGGTGCCTCCTGTTATACCATCTATTACGCGTCCGGCAAACAGTATCCATAACGCTCCACCTATTCCGAAAATCAAGTACCCAATTGCGGACCCCAAAAGGCATATTATCAGTATGGGACGACGGCCATATTTATCGCTCAAAGCTCCCAGTGCCGGTGCAGCAAAAAAAACGCAAACTGCATATACAGAGGTCAGCAAGGTAACCGCAATAGCTTGTTCCCCCGGATTGCTAGTATAAGGCTGCACTAAAAACGGAACCACAGGTGCTATGATAGTGAAGCCTATTCCACAAAGAAACACAGACATAAGGCCAAATATTAAGGCCTTTTTATCTATGCTCTGTTCATTGCTGCTATTATTGTATGATTTAATTTTGGACATTTGAAGTCTCCTTTCGACAGTTAAATTTTTGTTTCTTTGTCAACAAAAACATCATATCAACATATTGTATCCTTGTCAACAATGCAAACATAATTAAAATATCATATATGGACTTTTTTCACAATAAGACTATGTTCATAAGTAGTAGTAGCTGTGCTTGGGACAAACTTACATGCCCTATTATCTTAAATGTAACGCAAAGCATGTACATAATAACATGTGTTGTCCGCCTATCTGCTCCTACCACCACTTTGTTACAGAGCCATAGCGTGATTGTACAGGTATATATAAAAGCAAGTGAATTTAAATACAAAAAAATCACCTTAGAAATACCGATTTTTCAACGGTTTTTCCAAAGTGATAAGATTTATTTCTCCAATTCTTCCTGCAAACTTAAAAGGCCATCAGGAAGATAGAAGGTGTTGTCCTTCATAAATACATTAATTATGTTTTCCTCTGTGCTATCGGAGTCTTTAATCTTGGTAATCTCTTTGTTGAGATTTTCCATTCTTCTGTCTAGCTGAGCCACTGTAATTGCGGCTTCGTTTAACTCATCCTTTAGTCTTTGAGGAACTTCTTTATTATATTTATAATAAATTTTATGTTCTAGGCTTGCCCAAAAATCCATTCCAATTGTCCTAATCTGAACTTCTACGCAAACATCTTCAACTCTATCAGACATAAAGACCGGAACCTGCAAAATCAAATGGAGGCTCTGATATCCATTAGGTTTAGGATTTTTTATATAATCCTTGAACTTTATAGTCTTCAAATCCTTCTGATTCATCAGCATATCGGCTATTTTATATATATCCGTTACAAATGAACAAACAATACGAATTCCTGCTATATCTTTAATATTTTCTTTTATAGATGGTAAGGAAAACTCCAAACCCTTCCTATATAATTTCTTTACAATACTTTCAGGACTCTTTATTCTGGATTTCACATGTTCAATGGGATTATAATCATGAATATACTGAAATTCCTCCTTTAAAATATTGATTTTTGTCATTACCTCCTCAAGCCCAAATTTATAGGACATTGAAAATCTTGTTAATTCCTTTTCTATTATCATTATTTTATTCACATCTAATGCTGCATTTATTCCCATCCCAAGTATACTCCTTTTGTCTATATGATATTTAAATGTATAGTCTTTACTTTTTTATTATAAGTCACGCTTCGGAAGCCTGACAATAATATCTGTTCCTTTTCCAAGCCGACTTTTCACACTGATTTTTCCTTTGCACAAATCAACTATGCGTTTCACAAGAGAAAGACCTAAGCCATTACCTTCCGAAGTATGTGCTAAATCCCCTTGATAAAACTTTTCAAATATGTGATTAATTATTTCATCATTCATACCGGCACCATTATCGGAAATTTTAACCTTAACAAAGTTCCCATCATCGCTACACCTTACAACAATCTTCCCTCGCTTATTACTAAACTTAATAGCATTTCCAAGTAAATTCAGCCAAACATGAGACAGCATTTCTTCATTGCTGTAATATTCAATAGGCTCTAACTCAATGACAAAATCTATGTCCTTCTTTTCCCACTGCATCTGCAGCAGCAATATACAGTTTCGAAGCTGTTCATCCAGGAAAAACATCTTTTTATCTGTTACAATTTCCTGATTCTCAAGCTTTGTTAGAAGCAGTACGTTTGAA
>JAEZDX010000553.1 GCA_023417975.1 Bacillota bacterium | reverse complement strand
ATATATAATTGCTCTCTTAGCTAAAATTAACGGTTTTTAACCGCCAAATGCTATTTCAAATAAAATATCCGATTTCACATTTGGAACTCCAGAGCGCACTTCAATATATCACTTTCTAAAAAAGGCTTTCAGTCTTGACCTTTTCTCCCTGCTAGAACCAAATATATCTACTCTCTCCTTCAATGTCTATACACTAAAAACATAAGCTTTCACTTTTTATTATTATAACCACTGTCAACAAAAAATTCAACACTATTTTATTTTTTGTCTTAATACTTCATATATCATAATTGATGCGGCAACGGAGGCGTTTAATGACTCAGCTCCTCCGGGCATTGGTATTTTCACCTTTATATCAGCCATAGCTTCTATTTCTTTGCTTATGCCGTTTCCTTCATTTCCAACCGCTATAATAAGCTTATCCTCGTATTCCCTACTGAAAAAATCACTTTCTGCTTCAAGAGAACTGACAACTAACTTATAGCCTGATTGCTTTATTCTCTTTATAATATTCAAATCTCTATCTTCCATCAGCGGTATATAAAAAATCGAACCCATTGTAGATCTAAGACACTTATCATTATATGGGTCAACAGTCCCTGCCGTGTAAATTATCCCTTTGACACCTGCAGCATGTGAGGTCCTTATTATTGTTCCTACATTGCCCGGGTCTTGCAATTTATCTATTAATACATAAAAACCGCTTTGAAAATTGATATCGGATACTTTCTTTCTCACAATTGCTGCTACGCCCTGAGGTGTTTCAGTACAGCTGATACTGTCAAATAAATTGTCATCCAATACATATTTTGATATATCACATGTATTTAAAACAGATTGCTCAAACTTTGCCATATATCTTTTTGAGATTAGCAGTTTTTCAATATCAGCATCGGCTCTTAAGGCTTCCTCTACAAATCTAAAACCTTCAATAAAAAACTTACCTTTTTCATCTCTATATTTTCTTTCACTAAGTTTTCTAGCTTCTTTCACTAGCTGATTATCTCTGCTATGTATAAATTCCAAGACTATTCCACCTCTATGAATTATTCATATTTTCCAATTTACTCATATCTTCAGCTCCGCCGATAGCTACAATAACATCGCCTAATAGAATATGATCTTCCGCACTTGGTGACACATTTATAGCCTCATTTCTCTTTATAGCCATTACATTTATTCCATATCTTGAGCGTAAATTCAATTCTCTTAGCTTCTTGCCGCTCCATTCTTCCGGAGCTTCCATTTCTGCAATACTATAATCCGGTGATAATTCTATATAATCTAAAATATTAGTAGTCATCAGATTATGTGCTATTCTTACTCCCATTTCCTTTTCAGGCAATACTACTCTGTCGGCGCCTATTTTATACAATACCTTTGCATGAAGATCGGTATTTGCCTTTGCTATTATATTTTTAACTCCTAATTCTTTTAACAACACCGTTATAAGAACACTGGATTGAACATCTGAACCTATTGTAACTACAGCAACATCAAAATTTCTTATTCCAAGACTTCTTAAAGCATTTTCATCCGTTGCATCAAGCTGTACTGCATGAGTAACATTTTCTGCTATATCTTGAACAGCATCCTCTTCAGAATCTATAGCCAAAACTTCATTGCCTAAAGAATATAAAGTTTTTGCTACGGATGAACCGAACCTGCCAAGACCTATAACTACATATTGCTTTCTTCCCATAATTAACCTCTCCTATCCCACCAATACTTTATCTTCCGGATATCTAATAAGGTTTATGCTGCTTTTTTTTGCAAGCGACAATGCTATTGTTAACAAGCCTACTCTTCCACTATACATAGTAATAGCCAAAAGTGCTTTCCCAATTATAGTTAGACTCGGTGTTAAACCTAATGTTAAGCCTACAGTACCAAATCCCGAGACTACCTCATAAATAATATATTCCAAGGATGCCCCTTTTTCTGTAATAGTAAGTATCATGGTCACTGTTACAACAAGCAGTAATCCTAAGATGGCTATTATAAACGCCCTCAATACTAAATCTTTAGCTATTCTCTTCTTACATAGCTCCGTATCTTCTTTTCCTTTAATGGCACTTATAATTGTAAAAATAATTATGACCAAAGTTGTAGTTTTTATTCCTCCCGCTGTGGAACCTGGTGAACCTCCAATAAACATCAATACCACTGTGAGAAACCTTCCAGCAGGCATCATATCAGATGTAGAAATACTATTAAAACCTGCAGTTCTCGGGGTTATGGAAGCAAATACAGAAGACAGAAATTTACCTTTAACGGATTGATTTCCCATAGTTCCCGGATTGTTATGCTCTATGAAAAACATAAGAATTGTACCGCTGACAATAAGAATGATTGTAGCAGTTATTACTATCTTTGAATGAAGAGACAATTTTCTTATACCCTTATAGTTATATAACTCTGCCCAAACAGCAAAACCTAAACCTCCTATGGCAATCAAAGCGCCTATAGTTAAAATTATAACCGTATTATTCTGATATGGTACAAGACTTACAAATTTATTTCCCGCAGTTCCCAAAATATCAAATCCGGCATTGCAAAAAGCTGAAACAGAGTGAAATATACTATAGTATGTACCTTTTAATATTCCGAATTCAGGTATAAATTGCGTAGAAAGCAGCAAAGCACCAATACCTTCAACGGAAAAAGTAAATATCAGTATATATTTAGCCATTCTAACCAGTCCTTGCAAATTGGATGCATTCATTGCTTCTTGTAAAACCAGCCTTTCACTCAGCGTAATTTTTTTACCGATGAGAAGAGCAAATAATGTTGCAAAAGACATAAAGCCAAGTCCGCCAATCTGTATAAGTAACATAATAACAGTTTTACCGAAATAGTTCCAATGTGAGCCTGTATCAACCGTAATAAGCCCTGTTACACAAACTGCAGATGTGGATGTAAAAACACAATCTATAAATGGCGTCCAACTTCTATCTGCCGTAGATATCGGCAGTGCCAAAAGTATTGCTCCAATTAATATTACCATGGCAAAACCTATACATAATATTCTAACAGGACTCCATTTTAACTTTTTTCCTGCGTTGATATGCATATAATCACCTCATATTTTACCCTTTCTACCCACTTTAGCACATAATTAAAAATTTGTCATATAAAAATTTATCCATCAGAATCGTAACTGCTTAACAATTATATCTGATGGATTTAATAAATTTCAATAAAATAAAATGCGACATGAGCCGCATCCTATTTTTTAAGCATTTATGCTTTTCTTTGCTATTTCTACTAAGTCAGCAAAAGCCTTAGGGTCATTTATTGCTATTTCAGAAAGCATCTTTCTGTTTATATCAATACCAGCAAGCTTAATTCCATTCATGAATCTTGAATAGGAT
>JAEZDX010000550.1 GCA_023417975.1 Bacillota bacterium | reverse complement strand
CTCCTATTCAGGCGGAGAGCATCAGCCATATAAAGAGCGGAAGAGATGTTATAGGAGAAGCTCAAACCGGTACCGGAAAAACCCTTGCATTTTTGCTTCCTATCTTTGAAAATATATCAACTTCAGCTGATGGAGTTCAGGCATTGATTCTAACTCCTACAAGAGAGCTTGCCCTTCAAATAACCGAGCAGGCACTAAAGCTCAAGGAGGCTAAGGATATCAATATACTGGCAGTGTATGGCGGCAAGGATATTGGTGCTCAATTGAAAAAGCTTAAGGGTGGTATTCAGTTGATTATTGCAACGCCGGGCAGACTTTTGGACCATCTTGAGAGAAATACCATTGACTTAAGTAAATTAAAAACCTTTGTGCTGGATGAAGCTGATCAAATGCTTTTGATGTGCTTTAAGAATGAAGTTGAACCCATTATAAAGGAAACTTCAAAAAAACGTCAGACCCTCTGCTTTTCTGCCACATTAAATTCTGACGTAAAAAAGCTTGCCTATAGGTATATGAATGATCCGGTCACTGCAGCGGTTAAAAAGGAAGAAATTACTCTCACCGCTATTAAGCAGGAAGTTGTAGAGACTACGGACAGAAGAAAGCAGGACGCACTATGTACTGTGCTGGACAAGGATAATCCCTTTATGGCTATTATATTTTGCAGAACCAAAAGACGAGCAGATGAGCTTGAGGTGGCACTTTACAGGCGCGGATACAACTGCGAAAAGCTTCACAGTGATATAATTCAATCCAAGCGTGAACGGTTGATGAAGGCTTTCAGAAATGCGGATTTTCAATATTTGATTGCAACGGATGTGGCCTCCAGAGGACTGGATATAAGCGGAGTAAGTCATATATATAACTACGACATTCCCGAAAGTGTGGAAAGTTATATACACCGTATTGGAAGAACGGGAAGAGCCGGTCAAGAAGGCTACACCTGTATGTTTATAGACCCAAAGGATAAAGTAATGTTAATGGAAATAGAAAAAACTATTGACTTCAAAATTCCCAGAAGGGAAATTTAAATAACCGACTTCAACAAATAATGGAGGTACAAATGGCTAAGAATCAAAGTATGAATAACAATTTTAACTATAACAACATAGAGAAAAAAGATAAGAACTTCATGTACAAGAACCTTGAAAGAAGCAATTGCTACAATTGTAATTTTTCAGGTTCAAAATTTGATTTCGTAAGTTTTAGAGGTGCACACTTTAAGTCAACTGATTTCTTTCAGTGCAGCTTTAAATATGCAGAATTCATAGGAACTAATTTGAAGGACAGCGAATTCAAAAGCGCGGTATTTGAAAATGCCGTGTTTGACTCAGCAAAGCTTGAAGGTGCAAACTTTAAAGATGCAGAATTTATTAACACCATATTTTTAGCAACTGATTTAAGTAAGGCGAAGAATCTAAATAAGAAAAGTCCGGGTATACGTATTTATCATGAAATGCCCCAATTTGAGATCAGTGACGACCTTAGAAATACCATTCTAAAGGCCATGGAAAATAAGTACATAAAGGCAGCAAGAGTTTTTGATACAAAGGATGGCGGCCTTAATATGCTAAATATTATGCTGCTTTTGGAAAACTTTGATGAAGAAACTCTGATTAAAGGACTGGAGGCATTTAGTGCCCAGCTGGATAGAGAATTTTACACCTTGAGTTACATATTAAGATTCCTTAAGAACATGGGACTGTAATCCCTCTTTGGTGTCCAGATAAGTATATGGATTTTGCTACTGTTTCTTAGGCAGCTTTTTCAGCTGCCTCTTTTATTAAATATAATTCTAGAATTTATTCAATGTACTGTTAAAATCCTATGTTATAGATCATCATATTTACCGCCGAAAACTGCACCGGCTTCTCGCATTCCATAATACTCCATGGCCATGCCTCCAATAAGAATAGGCTTTTCTTTAAAAGATAAATTACTAGCTATCAGCATTTCTGCTACATGCTTAACAACACTTTCCAACCTACAACTCAAAACAATTTTACCACCTCCCTAGTTGAATCGTCACAACATCATTTACATATTTTCTCAAAATCGTATAATATTAATTATAAGGGAATTTGATCAAATCAGATTTGGACAAGTACTTGGTATTATAATAAGAAAAGCTAAATGGGGAGATATATTTATGAAGAGTAATAAAAAGTATATAACTATATTTTTATATGTTTTTTTAGTACTTACATTTTCAAGTGTAATATGTTACGCGGATACTATTAATAATTCAAAAATGCCTGACGATGTTAATAATGCTGTTGTTAAATTTAGTGATTCAATAAAAGGAGCGCTTAAGTCCGATATGGTTCACTTTGGATTAAGTGCGTCTGATGACATAGATGGAAAACTTACATTTGGTAAGGGATATAGATATTATGAAGTTTCAAAAGATGCATTAAAGGACTATAATAAAACACAAAAAAAGAAAGCATTAAAAACATTTTTTAAAGATAGTAATACTTACATAATTCCACTCAAAGTTGGAGATAAATCGGCTGGTGTAGTATATTTTCAATATATTGATGGAAAATGGCAATTCTTTAAACTTTCTAGTGACTTATCATTTGAAAGTGATTTGGAAAGCACGATATCATATATACAAACTAATCCTGAACTAGATAAAGGTTTAAAGAAAGATTCTGTTATTATAGATGACTACTCTACTGATTTAACAGCAATAGGATTAACAGGCACAAAGGATGAATATGTTATTCCTATAAGAATTAGTGGACATATGAATGCATCAAAGAACTCTATTTTAACAGTGGCTGACATTGAAAAAGAAATAAATACACTATACAATAAACTTTCTAACGGTAGTAGTTCTAGTACTGGTGGAGGAGGTTTTGGTGGAAGTACTTTGAATGGTACTTCAGCGAATAGTAAACAAAAAAAGATTTCAACTATTATAATAATCTCTTCTATAGTATCCGTGGTGTCATTGGCTAGTATATTTATCTACAAAAAAAGGAACTAGGGCATGTTGCCTCTGTTTCGGTTATACTTATAAAACATGAATTAAAAATTATAGCATAAAGTCAAAATATAACAGGTAGTTGCAAGTGCAACATATTCATCAATTATTTTCTCACAATGAAGCTTCCATATTTACTGAAGCTGCTTTCTTATCAATAATATTTAAGCTTCCGTTAGTAATCTCAAATATTTCATCAGCGTAATCCTGGATCTTTTTATTATGAGAACAAAGAAGTATTATACTGCCCTTGTGATACTCTAAAAGATTATCGAGGACATATTTCTCAGTTTCACTATCAAGTGCTGATGTTCCTTCATCGATAATTACGATACTTCTTTCACTACCATATAATCTTGTTAAATTTAGTCTTTGCCGTTGGCCTCCTGACAAAGAGCTGCCATCATTACCAACCCTCTCATCTAACCTGTAAATAAGCTCATCAATTTTAACCTTTTCTATCTTATCACGAATTGACATGCTATTTTCATTTTCATTATACAGCTCTATTAACTCACTTAACTTCAGGTTGAAAACATGAGAGTCTTGCATCAAAGGATATATATTGGTAATGATAGAATGATACTGCTCATAAGACACTTCTTTATTATTTATAAATATTTTTCCGGAAGACGGACTATAATATCCACATAGAAGTTTCAATAAGGTTGATTTCCCGCTGCCTGTTAATCCTACTAATACATATTTTTTATTAGCTTCCAATGTGAATGATATATCTTTTAGAACCCTTTCTTCTCAGTATTTGAAATTTATATTTCTAAATTCTAAAGAATTAATCTCCTTTGGTAAAATAGTATTTTCAGAAATAGCATGTTCTCTGCTGTCGTCTTTAAATTGCCGTATACGTTTGATATTTTCCAAGCATTTATTGTAATCATTAAATGCATCAAACAGGTCAATTACCGGCTCATAAAGATTATTAAGATAAAGTATAACAGCAAACAGACTGCCATAGCCTATTGAATTGAGCGAAACAAGATAGAAGCCGCATAACACCACCAATATATTTGCTACAGCTTTGATAAGGGTATATAGATTACTTGTCCCTCGAGACCATTTTTTTAATAAGTAACTGCTTCCATAATACATCTCCTGAACTGCTTTAAATATCAGTATAATTTTGCCCTGGATTCTCCATAGTTTAATATCCTTCATTCCTGATACAATATCTTCTACAGAATTCATTAACTTATCATTCTCTCTACGCATGCTGCGGTAGCTTTTGATGATTTTATTATTTAACTGTGAGAATGCAAATAAATACAACAAAACCATTACTAATGATATTATTGCTATAGATTTACTTATAACAAATAGTGCTATGAAAACTGTAACCACGAAAACAAAACTTCTGACGGTATTGGGAAGTATTTCTGTTATTATTTGTTCAATGGCCTTTAAGTCATCTGTTAGCCGGTTAATAACCTCGCCTTTATTATACTTTTCAACAAATCTATTATCGGCCATGTATATATCCATTATAGTCTCTTGTTGTAAAGTCATCATGATAGAGTTTGATACTTTCTTTAATGTAATATCAATTAGAAATCGAATTACAGCTACTATAATTGTTAATGCTAAAATAGATACGGATAAGGTAATAATTAACTTCAGAGTTATTCCACTATGCTCGTTAAGCGTTGTAAATTGATAAGGAATCACTGCGTCTATAATAGTAACTGAAATAAGTAATATAAATATTCCGGTTATGCATAATTTATATTTTGACAAATACTTAAATATTATAAACTTTTCCATCACATATATGCCCCATTCCCAATACTTTATATTCAGAAAACCTCTCGCTTTACTTTTAGAAGCTAATTCTACACAATGCTTAATATATACAATGAATATAAAGCAAAACATTAGGTTAATATTGTATATATTGTAATATAACTCATTATAACTGTATATTACGCTTTCATGTTATATATTTCAATATTACATATAAAAACAATTGCTATCATTCCACAAGGATTTTGACTTTCAAAAGTGAGCTCAAAAACTCTATCCTGAAATTATGGAATGGTTAACCACTTTCACCGCAAGAATTACGAAATGCAAAATATGACAGTTCTCTTTTATTATATCTAATAACGGATCTTTCAAAAATGGAATTTTGGCAGAATAGGATTAAAATTCTCGAAGTAAGTAAAATGGAGGATAAGGATTTTATCTCCGAAATTTTATTTATTTTGTTAGTAGAAAAGATTAAAGAAAAATTTATTAATTTAACTGATTTTATTGAATCACTCAATTTAGATTATAGTCAACTAAAATCTCTAGAGTAAATCATATATACGGTTTATGGACATTTGCTTGGTATTGTGATAATAATAATGTCATATAAAATAGTATTTATCATAAAATACATCGACTATGTTCCGATTATAAAAATCATTCATATTCAAATGAAGGTCTTTTAGCAAAATATAAAAAAGCATGACTTATAATACAAAGTCAAAACATGCTCGTAAAAACAGATTAGATGCTATTATACAGTACTGTGATCTATAAGAATATATCGATTCATTAAGAAAGTCACTATGAAGTGTTTCATAGTAACTTTCTTATACTAAGTTAATATAGTCTTTTTAAAACAAACATTTCTTTCATACTTTCAAAAGCAAAAAAAATGATGTAAAATAACGATTGAATAGTATTTTTTTATTGAAAGGAACTAAGCCAATGAAGGAAAATATTGATTATACAGCAGTTGAACTCTTCTCCGGACCTGGTGGACTTGCACTTGGATTTCATATGGCAGGTTTCAGATCATTAGCAGCATACGATTATGAACAGGATTGTATAGATACTTATCAAGCCAATTTTCAAGATACTGTAGTAAAACAAAAGAATCTAGCTGATTTCTCTGAAAGTGACTTGAACGAACTATTAGATATTATTGAAAAAAAGACTGGTAACTGCAATCATAAAGTTTCAATAGTAATGGGTGGACCTCCTTGCAGAAGTTTTTCAACATCTAATCCTAAGAAGTCTCATGGTGACCATAGAGATCTTTTGTATAAACAATTAATAGGTGTCGCTGATAAATTAGATGCGAAATACTTTCTGATGGAAAATGTTGAGGATATTACTACTAAATCGGTTGAAAAAGATGGTGAAAAAAAAATATTTCATTGTTTGCTTGAAGATTTGTATAATAGTGGCTTTAAATATATTAACTTCAAAGTTTTAAATTCTGATAATTATGGTATCCCTCAAAGTCGAGAGCGTCTAATAATTATTGCAACTAAGGATGCTAATATAGTTTTAAATTTTCCCAATCCTGAGACTCCTGATCAAAATAGTAAGGTCAATGTATTAGAAGCATTTCAAGATCTACCAAGAATATCTGCTCATCTTGATGATTTAAGACCAGGTGAAGATCAAAAAATGATTAAAGCTTTTAAGACTGATAGGACTATTTACTATTGTGATAGTTATAAAAATGAACCAATAAATGATTATACACGGTATTGTAGAGGTGAAAAGAATTCCTATGGATATAGACCTTTTTCTTGGTCAAAGCATAACACTGATATCCTATCGTTATTCATCGTACCTAATCATCAAAAAAGAATAATCCAGCGATACCATTTATTAAATGAAGGTGAAACCCAAGGAACACTATTTAAGAGATTAAAGAATGAGAAGTCATTTGATGAAATTGAAAAGCTAACTAAGGAAAGAGTCCTTCCTAAGAAAATATTTAAACAAAAAAATAGAAGGTTATTTGGTAATATGCCTTCAAACACAGTTACTTCACATGCACGAGAAGAACTCGTCCATCCGCTATACAATAGGAACTTAACAGCTCGAGAAGTAGCCAGACTGCAGAGTTTCCCGGATTGGTATCAATTTAAAGGAGTAAACCAGAAACCATTTAAACCATCTGATGAATCAGATCTGGGAACCGGTAGAGATTTCTATCAACAAATCGGAGATGCTGTTCCTCCATTGCTGGCGGCCGCAATAGCTAAGGAAATTAAAAAATGCCTAAATACTACTAAACCTGCTCTATATGGAGACTTCAGAGAGAAGTTAGTAAGATATATATGGGAAAGTACTGTTCCTATCCGCGATTTCAATAACTCTATTCAATCTGAATTTAAAATGGAATTAAGTGACCTTTTGTCAGGGGAAACTTATATAGATACGGAAACCATAAATATAATTACCAATAAACTAAATCTTGATAAAATTGTTAAATAATTTAATCACAATCATTATATTACAAAGCACCCTTTCTAAGTTTAGATTAGGGTGCTCACCTATTTAGAAGTCTATATAGCACATACTTAATAGTACTTCATGATAGCAACTGCTTATACTATCTCTTTCTAGATTATAAAATGAAATTGCCGTACCTTTAGGTGTATCAAGAATAAAGTGATTACGTTCTAAATTTAACCCCCTTATACTTATTTCCTCCTCAACAGTTTTAATAACTGCTCTTAACGTCCCATTCTTTAACAAATTAACTTGTTCTAGGTGACCTGTTATATCCAAAGGCCAATCATTAGAAGAATCTCTTCGTTTCCAGTAAGCCGAACATGCTGGCCTATAGACGCAATACCTGCAGTTCTCTACTGTTGGACTTGCTAATTCTTCCTCGCTTTTTATCGTTGATATTCTTCTGTTAACCTCGCCTAATAACTTCGTTGCCTCATTTAAAAGTTCTTCACATTCGATAGTTTTGAATTCTATATCACTCTCTTTTTCATCTAATGTCACAATTGTTAATCTAGTTGGCCAGATATCATAAGTCTGATAGTATAATGCTGCATAAAGTTTTAGTTGCTGCTGATATTCTTGTTTGATTTCATTTATACCGCTCACTTCGTGATAGACCATTCCTGTTTTATAATCAATTATTTGTATCCCTCGTTCATTGCTGTTTATTAAATCTATTTTACCGAAAACTTTTTTATCTTTTGATTCTACTGCAACTTCTGAATGTGGATTTTCACTTCCACTTGATACCATTACATTGGATCCATAGAATTTTTCAACCATTTCTTCACATAATTGCTTTTTCACTTGAAAATTATATACTGCTTTTGTTAGAGGGACTAAATGCTTTTCAATATATCCTTTACTCATCAATCTTTCAATTCTATTTATCTCATTATCCCAGGTTACCATAAAATCCTTATGATTTTTAATTTTACCATCCGAAGCTGTTTCTAAAACTTTATGGATTACTGTTCCTACTTTAATTGAAGGTGATACAGGGAGAAGAGCTTTAATCTCCCTGTTTGCACCCCATACTTCTCGCAATATACACTTCTTTAGTGCTTCATATTTACTTGGTGATACTTTTTCAATGCTTTTTACCGGCATACTAATGTTAGATATATTATTTATATTCATCTGTCTAAATCCTCTATTAATTTTGAATGACACCATCCTGGTCTTCGCAGTAAATTAAATGAATCCATAAACATAGGTTCCACATCATGCCCTAACTTTGACTTTAGATCAGCTATAGCTTCTGCTAAAATTCCATCCGCATTATTAGTGGACCAAAATGGATGAATTATAATGACCGCTGTTTCCCCTGCTATTAATCCAGGTAATTTACCAAAATTACCTGGTTCACATTCAAAATACTTTGCAAAGTTATCTCTGTTCTGAATAGCTAATTTAAGCCAATCCTTCAATTCTGGATAATTAAAGTTATTATCTAGTCCCACTTTATATTCGTTGTCATACAATATTCTCAAGTAAGATACTGCCAATCTCCAATCCAATAATCCGTGGTATTGCATATTTCTATATACCTTTAAGCAGTCATAGCAAGCAGACTCACACACGTGTTCATCTGATAATATTCTTTGAGCATATGAGTTTTTCTTTTCTTCTGAGAATATGGCATTTAAAATATTCCTGTAGTTCATATTCAGATATCTAATAAAGCCCGCTCCGTTTGCTAATCTATCTGACATAATAATATCTCCAAAGTAAATATTATCATCTGACTTTCTGCGTGAAATATTGCCAATTTCAATTTCATCAGGATCAATGTCTAATATATCGGCTAATACTCTCCTTAGTAAAAATGCAGCTGAATATATCCCTCCTTTTACTCCTCCTCTAGAGTGTTTTGGATCCAAATTCAAGCCACTTTGTATAGATAGCGGGTGGATTCTTATTACTTCTGTTGTTTTTCCTGCCGCTAATGCGATATTATCATATGAGGAAATTGCACCTGATATCTTAATTTTTTCATTTTCAATAAATCTCTTATCTATCCACTGTTCGTTTAGCTCAGGTCTTTCAGTATTAACCAACCGACCTTGAAACAGTCTTCCTGCGTTATCATTAACTCTCCACACCCATGAATTCTCCATAAAACCTACCTCACTGTTTATGGAATCTATTGTTGTATAATCTACTACTTGGCCCTCTACCAAAAGGGATGGTGTGCCTGTGATAATTTCAGTGTCTTCTTTTGCATTTTCTCCTCTGGTAAAGTTTGTTCTAAACCCTCTTGGAACTACAATTTCAAATGGCCTAAAAGGCTTCTCTTCAGTTCCTTTACTGCCACAATTTAGACAATAATCATTTTCCGGTTTAGTTTCACTTGTACCCATATCACTACATTCATCACATTTCCACATCCATTTTCTTGTAGAAAAGGGGCCACCGGATGATACTCTAACTTTACCACCTACAGCATTCAAAGGTGCAGTAAACCCGATTGAAGTATAAATAGCTTTGTCTTTTGTTTTTTGAGCACCAGGTGCAAATTCGGTAATAGCCAATTCAATATCCCTATCTATAGTTTTTACATTATTGCTATAAACTTGTTGATATAAATATCTGACTCTTGATGGCATACCATACATTGGTAGTACTGCAGCTTCAGCCAAGCGTTCAGCTAATCCATCACCAGCTAATTCAGGATTTTTAACAGCCCTATCTATTTGGTTAATCAGTTCGTTCGACACCCAATTACTGAGTTCGTTATCAATTTCACCAAACAACGCAATTGATACTTGATATATTTGTGATTTCTCATTTTTTAGCCATGTGTCAATTTTATCACGATTTTGCTCCCAACCACATTCAGAATCCAGAACCATACCAAATTCACCATGGCTATCTGGAGGTGTTGGGCTATTCCACCATTTAACTCCAATATCTTTAAATGCTCTTCGTAGGCACTCCTTAGCAATCAATCTCTTTTTGATACGATCTTGTGACATCGTAATAAATGGTACCGGAGGCTTGTCACCAGTTATACTTGCTGGGTTAGCATAAAAATACTCATCATGACTGCGACCTCTACAGAGTGTAAGGACAAATGCAAATGCCTGTCCTCGTCTACCCGCTCTTCCAACTCTCTGCTGATAATTAAACCTCATAGGTGGCATGTTAGCAAGCATTACAGATTGTAAACTACCTATATCTACCCCAACTTCCATCGTAGTTGTAACACTTAATAAATCGATACTATCTATCTCTTTATAATACTTACGTTGACTTCCATTCTGAGTTAAATTAACAACAATATCTTTAAAATGTCTTTGCCTCTCCGCTTGATCATCTGATTGAGCTGTTAATTCTTCACAATGTAATCGTAAAGGTAATCTCTCATCGGCAGCTTGTTTAGAAATATAGTTTCTATCCCAAATATGTCTACATAAAATTTCATGTGACTTTTCCAACCCGTCACTTAGGCAGTTGGTACATATGCCTGCAGAAGCATGTAAGTGAATTCTTTTACATATTGGACATATCCATACTGGATCGCTTGAATTGGAAACTTTTATACTTAATAATCTGGTTTGAATCTTACCATACCTATGACCTGTTTCAGATAGAATATTAAACATTGTTTCTCCGAGCAAATCTTCATTTATAGAATATTTAATTGCTACTCTCTGGATGAATTGTTGTAGTTTTAAATGAAAATCCTCATATCCTGAATAATCTGGAATTTCATAGCTAGAATTATTGGGATAATATCTATATTTATCGCCTAAAATTCTAATGAAAGAATCACATATTTGAATAAACAACTCCTCAGATATATTTAACTTTTTAAAATATTCATTATTTCTCAAATCATTGATGCTTATCTTTGCCCATCCTAATCCACATGATTCAAAGCCAAAGTATAAACGGCTGAATAGTAATTCCCCGATTGATTCCAACAAAGAATTCCTAATCCTTGTATTAGCTGTCCTCAACTCTACTTCTGGAACATTTTCATTCCACCGTAGTTTATTAATATCAAATAATTCTGTCCAATGATGACTTCGACCATCCCAGGGAAAATATTGCATTTCTAAATCATTGCCAGCAGGGTTAATACCCATAGCTAGTAATCTATATATTAATCTTTCCAACTCGTTTTCTTTACTAGTTAATAACTCAGATATAGGTATAATATTATTTTTACTCCTGTCTTCAATTTCCTTTAATTTGTTTTTAGCCTCATTAATCTTTTGTAACTTTCTTTGTTTTCTAGCTTCTGACATCCCCTCCGATATCCCATTATCCTCAATAACCTCTAATAAATCTAATATTTCATTCTCTGCTTCTTTATTTCTCCTAAGATATTCTTTAGCCCATTCACCATATTCTTCTTTACCTGATAAAATATCATTTAATAACTGATATTCTCCTAAAGCTTGTATTCTTAATTCATCAACTACTATTTCTCTTATCAAGTCCCCGTAATGGTTACGTTCTACACCATTTGAGATTTGAGCAGCATCTTCCCGGCTATCAGAAAAAACTACAAGTTTTCTCTTTGGTTTTTCTGGCAATTGATAGAATAGTTCTTTAGTAAATATTTGGCTAATCCTTGTAAAACCTGTACGGAAACCACGTATCGGAGAAATTCTCTTACGTTTAGTATGATCAGCTCCACAGCCAGGACAGATACTTGGTAGCGCTTTGTGCACTTCTAATCTTTCGTTAGCTGATGGATCTACAACAAATAAATAGCCTTTTATCCATTGCTCTGGATCTTCTTCGTATTTCTCATGATTACCTACAACTACATGTCCTGTTCTATTATTTAAACAAGCCATTTGCCAGCAAGCAGTATCTGAATAACTTTTTATAGAACCTTTAGCGTTACTGTCCTTAAATCTTTGATTCCATGTTATTTCTTTTGTCTCTTTGTTAATTACTTCTTTGTTTAAATCATCTTTTCCAAACGGCCAAAAAACAGCATATTCAGTATAGGTTCTACGTTCAACAAATCTTGCTGGATTTTTATCTGGAATTCCTTCTATATCTGGGTCTGTTGTTAACATTTCAATATCAGTACAATTATCACTTAACTTTAACCTGCTACCTCCATAGAATACTGTTCCACAATGCTCACAGTATAATAATTCTAAAATACGCCTACCTTTATCATCAATGATTTTAGAATTAGGATATAATCTACCTACTGGTCGTCCATCTATATATTTCCTATCGTGACATGTCGATGCCCATAGTCCTTCTATATTCCTAAAGAAAAAGTGAAATCTGAATCTTGGTAACGTATCATTACCCTCAACATCATTTTCCTCAAAATATGCCCTTAGCAACAGTAGTCCCCTTACTGCAGTATAAATTTCATCCTTGATTTTATTACCAAATAGTTTCCTGCCAAAGTCAGTTACGGATACAGCGCGAATATCATTTCCTATTTCACAGGCATGTATCATACGTGACCAAAGACTCAACGGATTGTCTCCCAAAATTCTAACTATGTCCTTTATCTGAGTTTGATCGTTAATTGGTAATCCGGCCCTTTTACCAAATTCTATTATTACTTTTTCGTCGATTTTCGAACAATTTTCAGTGATATATATAAAC
>JAEZDX010000515.1 GCA_023417975.1 Bacillota bacterium | reverse complement strand
GGGCTGCGGATTCACTTTAGCAATGCTTTTAATAGGCTGTATAAGAGAACTGCTTGGTTCTGGCTCCATATTCGGACTTCAGCTTTTAGGAAGTTGGTACAATCCTGCTTTGATATTCATATTACCTCCGGGAGCGTTCATGGTTATAGGATATCTTATTGGAGCAATAAAGCTAATGGATTCAAGAAAAGCGGAGAAAGCAAAGCTTAAGGGAGGAGAAGCCTGATGACTGAATATTTATTAGTGTTTTTGAGTGCGGTTATAGTAAATAATTTTGTTTTAACAAGATTTCTAGGTTTGTGTATCTTCTTTGGTGTATCCAAGGACCTTGACGCATCTGTAGGAATGGGAATGGCTGTTACTTCAGTTATGACCTTAAGTTCAATGCTTGCTTGGGCTGTAAATCATTTTATTCTTGTGCCGTTCCACCTTCAGTTTTTAACTACACTTATATTTGTATTATTGATCGCCAGCTTCGTTCAACTGCTGGAAATGGTTATAAAAAAATATGTACCGACTTTGTATGGAATGTGGGGTATATATTTGCTGTTAATTGCAACGAACTGTGTTGTACTTGGAGTGCCTCTTTTAAATGCAGAGTCAAACTTTCCGTTTGTGAAGAGTATAGTTTATGCAATAGGATCAGGTATGGGATTTGCGCTTGCAATCATATTAATGGCAAGTCTAAGAGAAAAATTGAGATACGCCAACGTGCCTAAGGCTCTGGAAGGCAGCGGAATAGCATTTATTTTAGCCGGTATGCTGGCTTTAGCTTTCCTTGGCTTTTCAGGAATGATTGCAATATAGAAGGAGGAAGATTTATGTATACAGCTATAATGGTTGTTGTTGTAATGAGTATTGTCGGAATGTGCTTCGGCTTAGTTCTTGCTTACGCAAATAAGAAGTTTGCAATAGAAGTTAATCCTCTTATTCATATAGTGGAAGATGTACTGCCGAAAGGACAATGTGGAAGCTGCGGATATGCGGGCTGCCAGGCTTATGCCGAGGCTGTGGTTTTGGATGAAAATGTACCTCCCAATCTTTGTGCTCCGGGAAAAGAAAGAGTGGCTCAATTAGTTGCTGAGCTCACAGGTAAAACAGCAGGAGCTGTTGAGCCAAAGATTGCTCAAGTAAGATGTGCAGGAACAAAATGTAATGCAGTAAGCAACTACGATTATGATGGAGTTCAGGATTGTGTTGCAGCAAGCTTAGTATTGGGAGGCCCTAAGGGGTGTCAATATGGATGCCTTGGTTTTGGAAGCTGTGTAAGCGCTTGTCCATTTGGAGCTATGACCATGGGTGAAGATGGTCTGCCTATAGTGGATAAGGATGTCTGTACAGGCTGCGGAAAGTGTGAAATAACTTGTCCTAAGAAGGTTATTTCTATGGTTCCGCAAGATATACATGTCAAAGTGTCCTGTAATTCGAAGGATAAAGGTGCAGTAGCAAGAAAGCTATGTAGTGCGGCTTGCATAGGCTGCGGCATTTGTGGGAAGAATTGTCCATATGGTGCTATAAAGCTTGAAAACAACTTGGCGGTGGTGGATTCGCATATATGCAAAGAAAAATGCAGCAGTGCCGACTGTGTATTAAAATGCCCTACGGGTGCTATCAAAACTGCAGTTAATTAATGGGGTGAAACAATTTACTGTGATGATGGCAATTAATAAAAGGTATGAATTTTTGGATTCATACCTTTTGCTTTTGTCAATATTGCAAAGTTAAGTTATACTGAATTTACAGGACGAAGCCATCTATGTTATTTTGTTGGATAGCGGAAATGCATAAAAAGCAGGAATTATATAGAAATGAGGAGGAATACTATGAGTACATTTAAATTTGCCTTTAATGAAAGGGAATATGAGCTTAATACTGAAAAACTTGATTATTTTCTTAATGATGAGGAACAGCCTTTAGTTGTGGAAACCGAGGATATATTGACGTTGATGAATGAAGCGGATGAAGTAGTCTTTGAGCAGCAGTATTACGATGAACCTTGTGGAGTTTGCCTAAATGGAAAGAAAGAAAAAACCAAATACTTTAAGTTTTTGGAATAT
This sequence comes from Bacillota bacterium, assembly GCA_023417975.1. Classification (GTDB taxonomy): domain Bacteria; phylum Bacillota; class Clostridia; order Clostridiales; family Clostridiaceae; genus JAEZDX01. Next base: position 2,073 of record JAEZDX010000515.1, on the reverse strand, counting down.
CATTTTTTTATATTTGCTAAAGAGCAGAAATTCGTGGTAAGCAGTATTTCAAAAGACAGAGACATGTCCTTTAATCGTATGGAAAAACAAGGACTTGTAGATGGCAGTTACATAGTAAGTATCATGGTATGTGAAAACTGCGGAAGCTATGCTATAGAAATTGAACAGTGTGAAGTTTAAGCATTAGTCATTAGATTAATGAGTAAAAGTATTGAAAATAAAACATATAATATAATGTAAAAAGTTGGGCTGTTGCAGGAAGAATACGTTGAATTTCTTTAGCAGCAGCTCTTTTTGAGTTTAAAGTATAAGTTATAAAGTAAATAATGATCATCCTGAGTAGTTTCATAAAGCCTTGGAAATCGGATATTTTGTGAGAATTATAGATGAAGATGTTTATTACTTTATATATAGATTGTTGATATTTAAAGCCTGTGTCAATAATACCTATCACTATGGTAACTAAAGTTTTATAGCACTAATAAAAAAATTACATATGTATGAAGTTTACAGGTAAATATAGTGTTAGTGAGGTGATATGAAAATGAAAAAAATTGCAGTTATTTTGCTGCTGGCTTGCGGAGCTAATTTGTTGGGAGGCGGTAAAGGAAACGCTGCATATGCTAATGCAGCAGATAAAGATGAGGATTCACAATACGAAACTGTCATGAAGCAGGATTTGCTATGCCTGTTTATGGCATATCCCGAGTACATAGTTGATGTGGAGAGAAAACTTGATAATAAGGTATATGTAAAAATGAAGTCAGGTAGAACGATACTATATGACGATAAAAAATCAAAAACTCCCAATGAGAAGCTTGCCAATACAGACTTACAGGATATGCTGGAACAGCCTTATCCGTTAAAGCCCATATCAAAGCTTATGGAAAAAGACTTCGATCCCGGACGGTCCAGAGTATATGAATTGTTAAGAGATGTATACGGAGATTCCAGAGCTAAGGTTGAGACAAAGCTTGTAAGTGTAAGAGTGGGATATTCCAATTATCAATTCAACTCTGCAAACAATGGTGCTGCTTCTTTAAAAAATGCGGTACAGGAAATTACAGCAGTTATTCAGAAAAAGGGCTCCATAGGAGGGTTTGTATTCCCTGCAAACGGAACCTATAACTATCGTATAATTTCCGGTACTAGTAGATTAAGCCCCCATGCTTTTGGAATTGCTATTGACCTTACAAGAGATAAAAGAGATTACTGGAAGTGGGCATCTACTGAAGAGGGACAGAAAAGACTGGATTCATATCCAAAAGAGTTAGTTCAGGTTTTTGAAAACAATGGCTTTATTTGGGGTGGAAAGTGGAATCACTTTGATATATTGCATTTTGAATATAGACCTGAAATCATTTTAAAAGCCAAGTATTTTGGAGGTTGCTGCAAAGATAGAATTCTTTGGTATGAAGGAGTACCTCTGGAAGAAGGGAAAACTAAAGATTATATTGACAGGATAGAGAATGCATTAAAAGGGAAAACTTTATAATGAATATAAATAATAAGGAGATGTATTGAATGAGCACATATACCGGAGTTGTAAAATGGTTTGATAATGAAAAAGGCTATGGTTTTATATCTGCTAATGGCGGAGATGATGTGTTTGTTCACAAGAACAGCATAAGAGAGCATAATAATGATAAGGAATTACATGAAGGTGCAGCAGTTACCTTCGATGTAGTAGAAAAAGAAAAAGGACCAATGGCAATAAATGTGCAAAGACTGTAACTTTGATTTTACAGTATGAAAGTTGGAAATAGAAAAGTATTATAGAAACTCTGATATTAATTTATGCATGCCCGGAGGTAAGTGAAATTTTGACTTACGAGCATGCATATGTTAAAAGTTAATGTTGGAAGTATAATCAGGAATAGTTAATTATTTTCAGCTCAAATATTTCTCGGTCACTTCATCATTGTATATGTCTACTTCTTCATCTACATAATCAAAGTCCTCGTAATCAGCTCTTGTAGATTTTCCGCAAGTCTTTGGCAGCGTATCGGCATTACCGCTATAACGAATCTCTTCCACTTCGGCTAAGGTATCCGTGAAGTTATAGATGATTTC
>JAEZDX010000507.1 GCA_023417975.1 Bacillota bacterium | reverse complement strand
ATTGCTGAGCTTAAAGATATTGAGTTTCAGCGAAGGTTAAACAGAATGAACATGGCGAAGAAACAAGAGTTACAACCGGGAAAAGCTAAAAAAGATAAAATTCATATCGTATATGTTTTAAATCATTCTTCCACTTGCGGAGGAGTTAAGGTAATATTAGAGCATGCGAACTATTTGGAGAAGTTAGGTAACAAGGTTACTCTTGTGTGCCATCATGAAGCGCCAACTTGGTTTCCGTTAAATGCGGAATATATTCAGGTTCCTTTTGAAGATAAGTTGGGTGAAGCTATACCGGATTGTGATGTTATCGTTGCTACCTATTGGGATCATATTCAAGAATGTATTGAAGCTAACAAAGCACCGGTTGTTTATTTTGAACAAGGTGACTTGCATTTGTTTGACAGAGATACTATTAAGAAGGATATACTGAAGTTTATAGAGACACAATTTATATTGCCAAAATATATTATTACAGTATCTGTTGAAGCAGCTAAAGTTATTAGAAAGCAATATAACAGAGAGGCTTTGGTTTTTCATAATAGCGTTGATAGAAGGATATTTAATCCTGAAGGAAGTAAATTCTGTCCAAATAAACCGTATATTTTTATGCTTGGGAATGATACGGCAAAATTTAAAGGTACTAATGATATTATTGAAGCTTTTAATATTATAAAACAAAGAGGATATGATTTGGAACTAATATGGGTGAGTTCGGGAAGATTAAGCAAGGAATATAATGAAGTAAAAGAAGTATATATAAATCCATCGCAGGAATTTATCGGGGAGTTATATAGAGGAGCAGAGATGTATGTTTCAGCGTCCCATTATGAATCATTTTCTTTACCTGTTTTAGAAGCTATGTCATGTGGATGTCCGGTTATTACAACAAACAATGTTGGAGTTAGAGAATATGCTAAGGATAGATATAATGCAATCTTTGCAAAATTTGGAAATCCACAAGATTTAGCTGAAAAAATTATTTTGTTACTAAGTAATAAAGAGTTGAAAAATTCTATAATAGAGAATGGTATAAAAACAGCTGAAGATTTTAATTGGGAATCAACTATTACTGGATTGTTCAACTTTTATAAGGATGTTTCTTCCTATAGTATTATCAGAGGAGGATATTCAAAATGACTGATATAATAATTTTAAAGGGAAAAGGTCAATACAAAGCTATAGAGTATTTTTCGGAAAAACTACATGCTGCATTCAATAATGAAAAGATTCAATGTAACATAGTTGATTTATCAGAGGTGCCCCCGAAAGATGCTATGAACATAATATTGGATAGCAAACCAAAGCTGTGTATATCATTTAATGCCATTGGTTTTTCAGTTAATGGTGTTCCATACTATAAGTATCTTGGTGTGAATCACTTAGCGCTTTTAGTTGATCACCCTATATACCATACCCCTCACTTAGATCTCAGCTATGAAAGGCTTTTTATAGCTTCTGTGGATATAGATAGAGTAAACTATATAAGAAATGAATTGAAGGTTGGAAACTCATTTTTGCTATATCATGGGGTAGATAAGGATATAAGCAGTCAATTTGTAAATAAAGATATAGATTGTGTTTTTCTTGGCAGTATAATAGATTATGAAAAGCTGCGAAGGCAATGGAAACAAAAATATAATGATACGGTAAATCATTTGCTAGATGGAGCAATTGAAATCGGCATGTATAATTCTTTTATAAGTACGGATAAAATGCTGGATATTGCCATGGAATATTATAAAGTAAATATCAGTGATAAAGACAAACTAGAATTCAGTAAAGCGCTTATACCTGAAATAGATGGCTATTTAAGAGCCTTTCACAGGTGTGAAGTTATCAATAAATTTAAGAAGACAAAAATAACTGTTTATGGAAATGGACCATGGGAAAACTATATAAAAGGTAACGTGAGAGTAATGTCGGCTGTGGATATGGAAGAAGGTATAAAAATAATGCAAAACTCAAAAGTAACTTTGAATTGCACAATGACTACCTTCTATAACGGAAGCCATGAAAGGCCATTGATGGCAGCCATGGCTGGCAGTGTAGTAGCATCTAATCATACCCCTTTCTTTGAAGAGACTTTTGGAAAAAACGCTATACTTAAAAATATTATAGATATGCAAGATTTTGATGATGAACTGCAGGATGTTATAGGAAACAATGAACTTAGAATCGAAATGGCAAAGGCTGCAAGAAAAAGTATATCAGAGAAACATACTTGGAATAATCGTGTATTGGAGATAAAAAGAATATTAGGATTATAAATAAAGCAGAAACGATAGTTAGTTCGAAATTAAGGGAGATAATATATGAGCAATGATAAAAAAGAACATATTGTTGAACTAGAAAGATTAAAGCTTGAGATATTTAATAATATAAAAACACTCATTGAAGGAAACCAGCTTGATAAGGCTAAGGCTTTGATAACTGAAATTGAGAATATGGGAATTGCAGCTGACGATCCTGAATTTTATCTAACCCAGGGTAGTATTGCTATAATGGAAGATAGGCTCTATGATGCAAAATATTATATTAGAGCGGGTTTAGAATCTGATCAAAATAATTTTAATTTACTGTTTAAAATGGCTGCAATATATGAAAAGGAAAAAAACAAAAAAATGGCTGTTGAATATTATGAAAAGTCGTGGAAAAGCACTTCTGATATTAATGCGAAAAATAAAATACAAGATATTATTTTTTATTTAAAGGGCTTTGCTGCTCAAGAATTATTTGAATACCCAAACAGAGAGGGTCAAACAATAAAAGTCTTAATTGGAAGTCCTGTGCGACAAAAGCCTCAAATTTTGCGCGAATTTCTGTTAGGCTTAAATGATATATATAAGCAAAGTGTTCAAGTTGATTACATGTTTATTGATGATAACGAAGATGAGCAATCTTCAAAACTTCTTAATGAATTTAAGCCTTTGGGCTCAGAAGTACTCATTGTAGATGGATTAAAAACTGATAAATACATTTGCAATAGTGAAACCCATATGTGGAAAGATAGCCTTGTATGGAAGGTTGCAAGGTATAAAGATAGTATTATTGAATATGCAAAAAACAAGGAATACGATTATTTGATGTTAGTGGATTCTGATATAGTAATGCATCCACTTACTATTCATAAGTTAATTCTTGATGATAAGGATATTATTTCTGAAGTGTTTTGGACAAAATGGAAACTGGATATACCAGAGCTACCTCAAGTATGGATTAAAGATGAATATTTAATGTACTATAAGCATATGGAAGAAGTGTTATCGGATATTGAAATAAATAGCAGAATTAATGGATATTTTGATTGTCTTAAGATACCCGGTGTTTATGAAGTTGGAGGTTTAGGTGCATGTACGCTAATTAGTAAAAATGCTATAAATAAAGGTATATCTTTTAGCCAAATACAAAATATAAGTTTTCACGGAGAAGATAGGCATTTTTGTATAAGAGCCAACGCAATAGGCTTAAAGTTATATGTGGATACACACTATCCAGCGTATCATATATATAGGGAATCACAATTAGATGGTATAAGAGCTTATAAAGAAAGCTACAGCAGTATGCAGGTGTATAATAAGAAGAAATATATAAGAGAGAATATGAAGATTAAGGATAATAAGCTTACCTTGATGATGTTAGTAAGAAATGAGGCTGAAAGATATTTAAGGATGGTTCTCAGCGATGCAATACAATATGTGGATGAAGTAATCATACTGGATGATGCAAGTTCAGACAACACTGTTGAAGTCTGTGAAGATGTTTTAAGAAACGTACCTCATACAATACTTCGAAATGAAAAATCAAGCTTTAAAGATGAGGTTGATTTGAGAAAGCAGTTATGGGGATGTGTAGTAGATAATAATCCGGATTGGATACTATGTCTTGATGCAGATGAGGTATTAGAAGATGGTATACGTAATATCATTCCGTACTTGATAAATCAACCATATTATGATTGTGTACAATTTAGACTTTATGATATGTGTGATGAAGCACATGGCAGAGAAGAGAAGGATTGGTATGCAAACAAATATTATGGACCTTTTATGGTTAGATTTCAGCCTAATTTCAAATATATATGGGAGAAAACACCTTTACATAGCAAAAGATTCCCCATCAATGTGGAAACATTACCTAGTATGGTAACTGACATTAGAATAAAACATATTGGGTGGATGAATTCAGAAAAATTAAGGAGAAAGTGCGAGATATATACTTGATATAAATTATTAAATATATTAACAATCGAACATTAAAATAAGTGGTAATATGGAGATAATATGAATATGAGCAGTATAGATGTTAATAGCTGTGGTATTGAGTTTAGCAAGGATAATAAAAAGGTAATAAACCTCAAAATAAATAATAAGAGTATTTATCTCGGAAGTAAATATGCTGTTAGCCGTGACATAGAAAATACAATAAAACAACTTGGTACAATAGGTGAAAACAATATTATTATCATATTTGGACTTGGTGCAGGGGAACATATATTGGAATTGATGAAGATAATCAAATCTAATAGTAAGATATTAGTTATTGAACCCTGTCTAGAAATTATTGATATTTTTTCTAAAACCGATAATGCGGCTTTTATTTTGGCAGATACAAATGTGAATATTATTAGTTATAATACAAATATTAAGGCTATTTTAAATAGTGTTACAAAAAAGTACCTATGGGGAAATATTAAGGTTGCTAGCTATGCTAATTATCCAAAGTTATTTGAATTTGAATATAATGATATAAATAAGCATATTAGAAGTATCATTTTTAACAAAAGTACTCAACGTGATACGTTGGCATTCTTTTCAAAAATATTATTCAAAAATTTTATGATGAACATAAAAATGTCTGAAAAATTTATTTCAATAAATAAATTTAGAGGATTATTTAGGAATAAACCTGCGGTAGTTGTATCAGCAGGTCCATCTTTAGAAAAAAACATACACTTACTCAAAGAGGTGCAAGATAAGATTATTATTATTTGCGGAGCAAGAACCTTGATTCCTTTGGAAAAAAACGGTATAAAACCTGACTTTGTATGCGCCGTTGACCCACAAGAAGTGACCTTTACTATTATGCAAGAAAGATTGGAAGAAGATGTACCCTTGGTTTTTATGGAATCCGTGAATTATAGATTAGTTGAAAAATATCAAGGACCTAAAGTTCTATTTTCCAATCAAGGTATGGAGCCTTATTTGAAGGAAATAACCGGTGTTGAGGTTGATTCGCTTTTACAAGGCGGTTCAGTTGCTCATGTATGCATGGGATTAGCTGTTTACATGGGTTGTAGTACAATCATTTTTGTAGGTCAGGATCTTGCCTACACAAATGATAAATTTCATGCTGATATAGCTAAAGCTATGAAGAATCCGGGAGATATTGCCGTAACGGCTTTAGAAGCTAATAAAGAACAGTGGCTTAAAAACCCCAATGAAAATATATATGTGGATGATATATATGGAAATAAAGTTAGGACCAGTACTATTCTTAACTCATATAGAGAAGAATTTGAGGATTTAATTGGACTCTGCCCCCAGATTCAATTTATCAATAGTACAGAGGGCGGCGCAAACATTAATGGAACATCAGTTATGGATCTGAAAGCTTCTATTAATAAATATGGAATGGAAAGTATCTCAAAGACTTTAGATAATATTGTAAATGAGGAAAACCTACTGAACAAAGCAGATATAGATATCAGGCTTGTTAAAATAAAGAGTATATTAAAAAACATAATTAATACATGCAGCGGCGGAGTAAAACTTGCAGATCAGATGTATTATTACTATGCAGCAGCAAAAAAGGTAAATATAAATAAGGTATTTGAACAATTGGATAAGGTTGATATAGTGATAGGAGATATGCAGAAGATAGGCATATTGGCATATTTACTCTCGCCGTACATGGAAGAGGTATTAAATGGTGAAGAATTTAAAGAAAAGCCTAAGGAATCAGAACGAGAAAGTGGCATAAGAATAGCTAAAAGGTGTAAGGCTTTGTATGAAAGCATAATTCAGGCGGCAGAAGAGGCAGTGATATATCTATGATATTTTGAGTCACATGATTATTCATGTGACTCAATTAATATGTTAAACTAAAGGAGTTGAAAACAGTGAAACTCACTCTATGTATGATAGTAAAAAATGAAGAGAAAAATATAAAAGAGTGCTTAAACAAAATAGCTAGAGAAGTAGATGAAATAGTTGTGGTTGATACGGGATCTACAGACAGAACTAAAGAAATAGCAGAAGGTTATACAAAAGACATCTATGATTTCTCATGGACAGGCAGCTTTTCAGAGGCAAGAAATTACGCGGCAAAAGTATCAACTAACGATTGGATATTAGTGTTGGATGGGGATGAAGTCTGCTTAAGCATTGATAAGCAAAGCTTGGACGTACTATTAAATAGTAACGAAACGCTTGGACGCATAAGAGTTTTGAATAGCCTCAATGGAAGAGAAAGTACGGCTTGGGTAAGCAGAATTTATAACAGACAGTACTTTGAATTCAGCGGCATTATTCACGAGCAGTTAGTACCTATAAAAGAGATTCAACAAAATTATGTGAATACAGAATTAACTGTGAAGCACTATGGGTATGATGAAAGGTATGTAGATTTACACAAGAAGGTTCAAAGGAATGTAGAATTGCTTAATAAAGCCTTAGATAAACAACCGAAAGATACTTATTTGTTATATCAATTAGGGAAAGCTTATTTTATGGATAAGGCTTATTTTATAGCTATTGAACAATTTAAGAGGGCACTTACACTAAAAATAAACTATGAACTTGAATATGCGGAAGATCTGATTGAATGTTATGGTTATTCACTAATTAATGCAGGCAGATATAAAGAAAGCCTTGAGGCTATAAGTAAATATAAATTATATTATACAGAATCCCCGGATTATAATTTCTTAATGGGTCTTATATATATGAATAATGTTGAGTTTAAGGCTGCTGTGGAAAGTTTTAAAAAGTGCTTGACTTGCAATAGCGGCAAAGCACTTGGTGTAACTACATATCTGCCTTTGTATAATATTGGGGTAATCTATGAATGCCTTGGAGATACAAAAAGTTCATTGGAATATTACAGAAGCTGTGGTGAATACAAACCTGCCTTGGATAGGATAAAGCAATTATTATAATCCGCAATTATAAACCCACACATATATAAATAATTGTTTGATAAACTATAAGTTTTTTGCTAAGTTATACGATAATTAATTAAGACATGTTTTTATGTAGAGAATGGTTACTCGCAAGAAAGTATACAAAAACAGTAACGGAGGTATAATAATGGATAATAAAGAACTTATAGTTATGGAAAGAGATACAATGCAGACAGCAAATGAATATATGATAAAGTTAATGCAGGGCGTTGTTGCTACTATTCAGGATTTTAGAGCGGGAAATAATGAGGAGGCTATAAGCAAAGCTTCTTATATCGAGGAAGGTCTGCAGTGGATGTCTGAAGTGGCCAGGCTTACAAAGGACATACAATGTGAAGAGATGGATGAAGTATTATTATCAGAGAAGCTTGAAATGTTAGTTGATGCCTACGAGAATGAGGACCATAATTTAATGGGAGATGTATTGGAGTTTGAAATTCACCCGTTATTGGAACAATGGCATAGTGTTATAAAAGCAGCAGTTATGAATTAACGCACAATAGCAGCAGTTAGTATTTGAATTTTATATTACTAATGTTTTTTGATTGTTGTGATGGAATACGGTGGTGAAAAATTTGGGATACTTTTCAGATAAGAGAATATTAATAATAGGCGGGACAGGTACTATAGGAAATGCCCTCGTTTCTGAGATATTGAAGCAAAACCCGAAGGTTATAAGGATATTTAGCCGGGATGAGTATAAGCAATTTATGATGGAAGCAAGCATGCCAGACGAAAAAAAGTGGAAGTTGAGATTCTTAATCGGTGATGTGAGAGATTATGATAGAGTGGAAAGAGCTATGTCCGAAATTGATATTGTATTTAACTTGGCTGCCATGAAGCATGTTCCGGCCTGCGAATATAATCCGGACGAAGCTATAAAAACTAATGTGAACGGTATGCAGAATGTAATAAAAGCAGCTATTAAGAACAAAGTAAAAGCAGTTGTTTTTACAAGTTCGGATAAGGCTATCAATCCCACTAATTCATATGGTGCTACAAAGCTTTTAGCGGAAAAACTGGTGCAGTCAGCAAATTATAGTAAGGGACCTGTAAATACGAAATTTGTGGCAGTGAGATTTGGCAATGTGATGGGCTCAAGGGGATCTGTGATACCCCATTTTCAAAGACAAATCTTAGAACAGCGAAGAATAACTGTTACAGATGATAAGATGAACAGATTTATGATGAGTTTAAGTCAGGCTGTGGCGTTAACTATGAAAGCTTGTGAAATCGGTATAGGCGGAGAAGTGTTTGTACTTAAGATGCCAGTGTTAAAATTGAAGGATCTGGCTGAAGTTGTTGTTGAAGAGACCTGTAAAAAATTCAGCTTGAGTATAAATGATATCGGCTATGAAACAATAGGCTTAAGAGCCGGTGAGAGAATGTACGAAGAGCTTATGACTGCAGAAGAAGCAGTTCATGCCCATGACCTACAGGATATGTATGCTGTGCTGCCTACTACTTTTGCAATGCAAGTATATGAGAAAAGCTATGCAAAATATAAACACGCAGAAGCAAAAATATATGCCTCATACACTCAAGAGCCTATTTCAAAAGAGGAAATAAGGGAATTGATTTTAAAAGAGAAATTAATATGAAGATAGGTCGGATGAAGGAATGAATTTGTTAATTACGGCTATAGGCAAAAGAGTTCAGCTAATAGAGCATTTAAAAAGGAGTTTTAATATAATAGGTGTTGATAGTGGGGACTTGGTTCCTGCTTCATTTTTTGTAGATAAGTTTTACAAGGTACCTAGATTTGATGAAGAAGATTATATTGAGAGCTTAATATGCATTTGTGAAAGAGAAAGTGCTAATATACTCATTCCTTTATATGAAAGAGAATTCTCTTTGCTAATTCACAATAGAGCCTTGTTTGAGGAGAAGGGAATTTTATTGCTTCTAAGCCCTTCAAAGGTGATAAATACCTTTAACAGTAAACTTGAAGCATATAATTTTTTTATCAGTAATGATATTATGACACCGAGGACTTATACAAAAGAAGAAATAAGAGCAACTATTATAGGTGAAGCTTATAATGAAATAAAGTATCCTCTAATAGTAAAACCTGAGAATGGTATGGGAAGTCAAAATGTGTTTATTGCAACATGTAAGCAAGAGTTGGAGTTTTTTATTAATTACGTTGAAAGACCTATCATTCAGGAATTTGTTAAAGGTATAGAATATACTATAGATGTGTTATGTAACCTGGATGGTGAGCCTATATCCATAATTCCCCGGGAGAGAATCGAGGTCAGATCAGGTGAAGTCAGCAAGACAAAAGCAGTGAAGGATATGAAAATAATTAAAGCGGTAATGCATATATGTTCAAGAACAAAGTTTATCGGACCTATAACCGTTCAATGTATTGTTAGTGAAGATGAAATAAGCTTCATTGAAATAAATCCCCGCTTTGGAGGAGGGGTACCTCTAGCCTTTGAATGTGGGGTAGATTATGGAAAGTACATAAAAATGATGGCTGAACACTCTAAAATAACACCTATAATAGGGGAGTTTGAGGAAAAGACTATGTTAAGATTTGACGAGGCTGTGTTTATATGATTAGACTGGTGGCTTTCGATTTAGATGATACATTATACAAGGAAATGGATTTTGTTTACGGAGCATTCGGTGAAGTATGCATATACTTAAGCAATAAATATAGTATAAAATATGAAGAATTATTTCATAAATGCACGGACATACTGAAGCTGCAGGGCAGAGGAAAAATATTCAATATATTATGCGAACAATATAGTATAAATGAGAGTATAGAACGGCTTATAGAGATTTATCAAAATGCCGTACCTGTGCTGAAGTTGTACGAGGATGCTGAATACTTATTAATGAATATAAAGAATAAGGTGTATACAGGAATAATAACTGACGGTAAAGCCTCAGTGCAATGGAATAAGATAAAATGTCTTGGGTTGGATGAAAAAATTGATAGAATCCTTGTAACAGATGCTTTTGGAAAAGCTTACTGGAAACCTCACTGCTTTGCTTTTGAAGAAATGCTCCGTTATTTTAATATTAAAAGCAGCGAAGCTTTATATATAGGAGATAATCCAAATAAAGATTTTGTAGGGGCAAGAGCTGTTGGATACACTACTATTAGATTGATAAGAGAATATGGGGATCACATGACAACAAGACTAGAAAAGCATTTTGAGGCTGATCACGAAATAAGAGATTTAAGAGAAGTTTTAAAATATATTTGATTAATTGGGGATGATATTATGAAAGTAGTTTGTATAGTGCAGGCCAGAATGGGCTCGGAAAGACTTCCGGGAAAGGTTCTAAAGCCTATTAAAGGTAAACCGATGATATTATATACTCTTAATAGGTTGAGTTGCAGTAAGTACATCGATAAAATAATATTGGCTACATCACATAAGGAAGAAGAACTGCCTTTGGTTAAGGTATGCGAAGATGCAGGGTACGAGGTTTTTAGAGGTGATGAAGCCAATGTGTTAAAAAGATATAAAGATGCTGTAGACGCATATACTGATGAAGCTTGTACAATAATTAGAGTTACAGGAGACTGTCCTTTAATTGATCCGGTAATAGTTGATAATGTTGTAAGCAGTTTCTTAATAAATGATTATGACTATGCAAGGCTGGATGTACCGGAAACCTTTATAAGAGGGTTTGACGTGGAGGTTTTCTCAAGGGATGCATTAAGCTCAGTATATGAGATAGTTAAGGATAATGAAAGTGATGAATATGCTCCATATAAAGAGCATGTCACATTATATATTTACAGGCATCCGGAACAGTTTAGAATCGGAGTTGTTAAGGGAACAGAGTTATACAAAAAACCATATAGATTATGTGTAGACACTGCTGAAGATCTTGAAGTTGTCAAGGACATACTTCAGGATTTTGATAATGATTATGTAAATGCAAAGAACATTGTACATTATTTGGATGCTAATCCAGATGCCGCTTTTATAAATATAGGTATAAAACAAAAACAATTGTAAAAAACTTAGATTGACTCTAAGTTTTTTGCTTTTATGTACGATAATAGAATTATGTAGAAATAGTTGTTTTTTTGGAGGAATTATGAATACATTCTTTAAAATAGGTAATAGAGAAATAGGAGATAATGCTCCGGTATTTGTTATTGCTGAGGTTTCAGCAAATCATTTGCAGAGCTTTGACAGAGCCGTTGAGATTATTAAAGCTGCAAAGCAGGCAGGAGCAGATGCAGTAAAGCTTCAAACCTATACGCCTGATACTATAACTATAGATTGCGATAATGAATATTTTCAGATAAAGCAAGGAACCATTTGGGATGGCACAACTCTTTACAAGCTTTATGAAGAGGCCTATACTCCATGGGAATGGCAGCCGAAACTTAAAGAGATTGCTGAAGAAGAAGGCTTAATTTGCTTTTCATCACCTTTTGATAATACTGCAGTAGATTTCTTGGAGGAGATGAATGTGCCCGCCTATAAAATAGCATCCTTTGAAATAAATGATATACCTTTTATAGAATATGTGGCGTCAAAGGGAAAGCCGGTGATAATGTCCACGGGTATTGCAAGAATGGGAGACATACAGGATGCCATAGATGCATGCTTAAGGATGGGCAATGACAAAATTGCATTGCTTAAATGTACATCTGCATATCCGTCACCTTTGGAGGAAACAAATTTAAGAACAATTCCGAATATGAAGGATACTTTTAAAAGGACAGTAGGAATATCCGATCATACTCTAGGA
>JAEZDX010000474.1 GCA_023417975.1 Bacillota bacterium | reverse complement strand
GCCTTACTCCAGTCAATTTTTGTTTTATTATACCTTGCCTCTTCTAAGCTTAAAAGCTTACGTTCAATGCTTGAATAATTTTCTCTCAGCTTTTTATACTCTTCACTTATCTCTTTTAAATAGCTTTCCCTTACCTCAGCATCGGCAAGCTTTTTAGCAGTTTCTACAGCCTTTGACGCATCCCTTGTCTGAACAACTCCTTTGGAGTACTTTGGTGCTATTTTTAAGGCAGTATGTATTGGAGAGGTTGTAGCACCGCCAACCATCAATGGTATATTAAAGCCCTGTCTTTCCATTTCTTCGGCTACAAAACTCATCTCTTCCAAGGACGGAGTTATCAATCCGCTTAATGCTATAATATCAGCTTTTTCAGCTTTGGCAGTTTCCAATATCTTTTCACAAGGCACCATCACGCCTAAATCAACAACTTCAAAATTGTTGCAAGCCAATACAACTGATACAATATTTTTACCTATATCATGTACATCTCCCTTTACCGTAGCAAAGACAACCTTACCTGCACTGCTTCTAGCTCCGCTATTTTTTTCTTCCTCTATATATCGCAGAAGCACGTTTACCGCCTTTTTCATAACCCTGGCGCTTTTTACTACCTGCGGCAGAAACATTTTACCTTCGCCAAACAGCTCTCCTACGATCTTCATACCATCCTTCAACGGACCTTCTATTACATGAAGGGCTTTTGCATAATGCCCCCTTGCTTCTTTCACATCAACTTCAATAAATTCTGTTATTCCTTTGACTAACGAGTACTTAAGCCTCTCTTCGGCAGCTGACTCTCTCCACTGCAGTTTATTGTCAGTCTTTACATTTTCACTGTTTTTATAGCTCTCAGCAAACTGCAGCAAGCTTTCAGCCGCATCGACTGTTTTATTTAACACTACAGCTTCTACTGCCTCTAAAAGTTCCTTATCTATTTCATCGTATATTTGTATCATACCCGGATTAACTATTCCCATGTCCATTCCTGCTTTTATTGCATGATACAAAAATACGGAATGCATTGCTTCTCTTATTACATTATTTCCTCTGAAGGAAAAGGACAAATTACTTACTCCTCCGCTCACCTTTGCATAAGGAAGGTTCTCCTTTATCCATGCCGCTGCTTTTATATAATCCACCGCATAATTGTTATGCTCTTCTATTCCAGTTGCAATGGCTAATATGTTTGGGTCAAAAATTATATCTTGAGGAGGAAACTTCACTTCATTTACTAATATGTCATAAGCCCTCTTGCAAATTTCTGTTTTCCTCTCAAAGCTATCTGCCTGACCTCTTTCATCAAAAGCCATAACAACAACTCCGGCTCCGTACTTTTTAATCAATTTTGCCTGTTCTATAAACTGAGTAACTCCCGCTTTTAAGGAAATTGAATTTACTATAGGTTTTCCCTGTATAGCCTTTAATCCCTTTTCAAGCACCTCAAACTTAGACGAATCGATCATTACAGGTACCTTTGATATTTCAGGCTCACCGGCTAACAGCTTAAGAAATATATCCATTTCTTCAACTGCATCCAAAAGCGCATCATCAAAGTTAATATCTATAATCTGAGCTCCGTTTTCTACCTGCTCCTTTGCAACAGAAAGAGCTTCCTCATACTTTTTTTCTCTTATAAGCCTTGCAAACTTGGCAGAGCCCGCTACATTGGTTCTTTCGCCTATGTTTACAAAGTTATTCTCCTTGTTCACTCTCACAGCTTCAAGTCCGCAGAACACGGTCTCAGTCTCTATTTGAGGAATAATCCTAGGAGCACAATTCCTTACTGCTTCACATATAGCTTTAATATGCTCCGGGGTAGTTCCGCAGCAGCCTCCCACCATATTTAAATGACCTTCCTCTGCAAGCTCCTTTACGATAGAAGCAGTCTGCTCAGGCAGCTCATCATATTCTCCTAGGGAATTCGGCAGTCCGGCATTTGGATAAAAACTTATAAAAAGCTTCTGAGTTCTTGACAGTTCCTTTATGAATGGAATAAGGTCTCTCGCTCCAAAAGCACAATTCAAACCTATACTTATTACTTTGTCATTTTTTACACTCTCAGCAAAGGCTTCCAAGGTCTGCCCTGACAATATCCTTCCGCTTTTGTCCGTTATAGTTCCGGAAATCATTATAGGCAGCACTATACCTTTCTTTTCGAAAACATTCTCTGCAGCAAAAATCGCTGCTCTTGCATTCAATGCATCGAATATTGTTTCAATAAGCAGTATATCCGCACCGCCATCTACAAGCCCTTCAATCTGTTCCTCGTAAGCTGCGCTTAGTTCATCAAAGCTTATATTCCTTATTCCGGGATTTTCAACATCTGGAGATAATGATGCCGTTCTGTTTGTAGGACCTATAGCTCCTGCTACAAATTTTTTGCTGTCATTGACGCTGTATTCATCAACGCATTGTCTGGCAAGCTTTGCTCCCAGATAATTTAATTCATAAGCCTTTTCCTCAAGCCCATAGTCCACTTGAGATATTCTATTGGAGTTAAACGTATTAGTTTCAATAATGTCGGCACCTGCATTCAAATATGCTCTATGTATGGCTTTAATAATATCAGGATTAGTAATATTCAATATATCATTATTACCTTTTTGATTTTTATGGCAATGACAGTGTCCATGAAACTCAACTTCATTTAGCCCCAGCTTCTGTATACTTGTTCCCATAGCCCCATCAAGAACAAGAATTCGTTCCTTTAAACAATCTTCCAGTTTAATATTCATTAAACCACCCCACAAAAGTTAATTATGTTAAGATAAAAATTTTAAGCAAAAAGCCGTTTCCCAGATAGGAAGCGGCCTCAATAAATACATATTCAACTGCCTCTTATCTCTCAGCTTCAAGCTGTAGGATTTAGCACATTCTAGTATACACTAGTGTTGCCGGGTTTCATCGGGCCTTTCCCTCCGCCACTCTTGATAAGAATCAACATTATTACATTAATATGAGTATATAGATTGTAGTAATGACAGTCAATACCTTTTTAGTCTGCTCAATGAGATTTTTATAAGACCGCCTCTTAAAATACTTTTCTTTTTCCTGAAGAAGCTATTCCCATTTCCTCTCTATATTTTGCTACAGTTCTTCTTGATATCTTAATATTCATTGCTTCAAGTGCAGCACTTATATCTTGATCGGACAGAGGCTTGTTTTTCACTTCATTTTCTATTAATACTCTAATTTCTTTTTTAACTGTCTGAGATGAAAGACCTTCTTCAGACGAATTTGATGCTATAGCTGTAGTAAACATTTCCTTTATTCTTTTTAATCCGAAATCAGTTTGAACGTATTTATCCTTAATAGCTCTGCTTATTGTGGACTCGTGCAGCTGAAGCAATTCGGCAATGTTATTTATTGTCATGGGCTTAAGATATCTTTCTCCATACATAAAATAATCCTTCTGCAGCTCTGTTATTTTGTCCAGAATATTATATATAGTGTTTTTTCTGCTTTCAATTCCCTTAATTAAAGCCACAGCATTCCCAAGCTTTTCTTTTACAAAGCCAAGAGCTTTTTCATCATTCTTATCTTTTACGATAGTCTTATATGCTTCGTTAATCATAAGTCTCGGTATGCTTCTGTCATTCATTATTATATGAAGCTCACTTCCTATTTTTCTTATATATGCCTCAGGTATAATATATCCCGTCCCATCGGATGTAGAAAATCCCCTTGCCGGTTTTGGCTCTAAAGCTTTTATTTCTCTGCAATATTCTTGAGTCTTTATTACATCGGTTTTAAGTAGCTTTGCTATTTCCTTTATTTTATTATCAGCTAAAAGCTCCAGAAATTCCTGAACAATTCTAAATATTTTCGGGTCTTTATAATTCTTTTTTATTAACTGAATTTTTAAGCATTCCTTCAAATCCCTGGCCCCTACCCCCCAAGGCTGAAAATCTTGTATGATATTAAGCGCATAAGCAGCTATTTTCTCACTTATATTCAGCTCTTCACAAATATCCTTTACAGAACATCCCAGATATCCTCTTTCATCTATGTTCTCAATTATATAATAGCAAACCTTAATAATCTCCGGATCTTCCAACAAATCATAAGTCTGCTCCCTTAAATAGTCTCTTAGATTTTTTTTGTAGGCAGTATAACTTATAGGATCCCTAGTTTCCTCTTCGTCATGAACAATCCCCATATCCTTAAATTCATAATCTACATCCTTTTGCTGTTTAATCAACTTTTCATAATCAATAACATCATAAGCATAGTCTTCGCAGTCGGCATCCAATTCCAATACGGGATTTTCCTCCAATTCATTGAAAATGCTTGCCTGTAGTTCATTAATATTCATTTGAAGCAAATTCAAAGACATTTTCATTTCTTGAGTTATTATCAGCTTTTGCTGTTGTTGAAGCTGTTGAGAAAAACCTAAATCCATATTGCTTTCACCTCCTGCCTACAAATTATACTTATATTTATTATATTATATAAATATAAGCAAAGCTATGTATGTTATCAATGTTGTAGGCATATCGTATTAACTTATTGCATTATTTTTCATGCTTTTTTGTTTTTATTAGTGCAGCAATAAAAATCAATATTGGAAGAATCACTTGAAACGGAAAAGCATAATACGGATATATTTTAAAGGCCCAAAATTCCATCATCATAATATTGTCGTATACTATATAAGCAAGGAATGCCATCAATATACCAAGCTGTATAACAACAGACCTATAGTCTTTGAGATTAAATATACGTGCAACACCTTTACTGGCCGAAAACAAGCATACAGCACACTTTATAAAGGCTCCGAATACAAATACTATAGCTACAGTTACCTCTATTCTCTCCAAGAAACTTCCTATACTGATCTTACTTACTGCTACATGAGATGGGAAGTATAACTGTCCTATAATTACGCCTAAAACCATTATATTTCTTAAGGTTAAGAAAACAATTATACTGCCTGCAATAATCAATGCATAAAAGTACACTCTATATATAGACTTTTTTGTTTTTAATGCAAAGGCCGCTGAAGTAAAAATAACCGATTCTGCATAGGGAAAGGAAAAAGCTGAAAAACCGCCTATTAATACGGGATAAAATCCTCCTCCCAAAATTGGCTTTACATTACTTAATTGCAGCTGCGGTATAACCAAAAAAGCTACTATCAAAATTATAATTAGTAAAACAGGTAGAATGCCGGCACTTATTCTTCCCATGACTTCAATGCCATATCTGGCAGCCATTATTGATACAAGTGAGAGACATAATATAGGGAACAATATCGGTGTTTCAGGCATAGTTACAGTATTTATAAATTCACCGAAATTACGCATTACTAATGCTCCAAGATGAAATGAATACCAAACGTACAGCATTGCTATAAAGCTGCCTACATATTTACCGAATACTATTTTTATTATTTCATATATATCCTTACCCGGAAAAAGTATCAGTATCCTACCATACACAATAATCATAGGTATTACCATTATCATACCTACAATACCTGAAATCCAGGCATCGTTTTTTGCATCTCCTCCTGTGCCTAAAATCAGCGTACTTCCCATAATGAATATGGATAAAAGGCAAATACCTTCTTTATCAGTAATCTGTTCCTTATACATAATTATCCTACTTTCCAAGAATAAAAGTTATTGCTTCCCTAATAGGCTTCTCAGGACTGGGTATATAAATTCCAAGTACAATGAGCACTGCTACAATAAGTGATATAGCCGTCAATGCTACTTCTACCCAAAAGTCCTTATGGGTATTATCCTTATATAAAGGTAAAAGGTCATACACTCCAATTAGTGTATACGCTGCCAGTACTATAATCAACATAGTTTATTCTCCCACCTCCAGAGGCTTTGAAAGCATAGAACTATTTCGGATATGTATATAAACACTAATATTAATATCTACATTTTTAAATTCTTCCATCCAATTGTTTTTTACATTTTTCCATACTTTCGGTTTTTCCTGCTGAAGCCTTACCCCAAATCCAAATATATCTATATTGTAATCTGCTTGCATTTTATTAATCAATTGCAGCATATTCCGTTTCAACTGCTCTGCCGCCTTTTGTTCCAGCTCCTTCCTGCCGGTATCATTAATAACATCAGCATCTCCACCTATTTCGTCAATGGCTGTACTAGTTTCCACGCTAATGTTAAACTGAATTTTTCCGTTATTAATTACAGGTTGAACTTTAGTTTTACTTCTGAATACTTCCAGAGATATGGGAACTCCGTGTTCACCTCCTGCAGCAAATTCAATCAAAATTCCTCCTTTTATCTCATTTCTAATAAACAACAGTGCTTTTGTTTCCTCTTCATTTAGAAATCCAGTGAGTTTATCCTTCTTAAAAAATGCCGTACCTAATACTGTTGGTGAAAAATTTCCATTTGTCTTTTTTAATTTTACTGCAGGTGCTATTGCTGACATTCCTTTTGATTGTAATGCAGCTATCATATCCATTACATCTATTTTAGGTGCTTTGGAAAGCGATTTTTCATTTCTTAAAGAATCATTTATATTGAAGCCTTTTATTTGTTCCTTTGCTCCTTGTACTTGAAGTATTTCCTTCGCTGTATCCGCACTTGAAATCAATATGCTGACATCGGATCTTGTTTCCGAATCCCTTGCAAACCAGTCAAGTACTTCAACAATTCCCTCTTTAGCTATTTTTTTACTTACTATTAAAGCTTTCATATGACTCCAGTATAACCTTTCACCTGAACTTGCAATTTCACTTCTTGCACAGTCAAATATAGTATTACCTTCTATAGTTAAAGTTTTGGATACTTCCTTTGAATCTCTTTCACCGGTAAGGTCAACAATTTCAACCGTTAGCTTAAACCTTTTACTGTCTCCTTTATCAATTGCAGCCGCAGCTACAATTGCAAGTTTATCAAGTTCTCTATAATTCCAGCAGCCGGTCATATATACGGAACTGCAAAATATCAAAATAGTAAGTAGCAAATACTTACCTGCTTTCATTATTACTTCCTCCTGCTTTTTTCCTTAGCTTGCCTTACCAAATTTTTAGCACCCATTATTTTAGGTCTTAACGTCATCATCCACCATGGAGCACGAATCCATGAATCTTGAAAATTATGATTTTTTATAGTAGAAGTATTCATCATATAAGGTACTCCAAAAGATCTCAAATTCATAAGATGCAGCAATACAATTATTGCTCCGAATAAAAATCCGTAAACCCCCATTAATGATGCACTTATAAGCAGATAGGCTCGAATAACTATAATCGCTCCTATGGCTGTAATATTCATAAGAGCCAACATTCCACCCAAAGCTGTCAGTATGACCACATGCGCAGTGACTAGCTTTGCCTCCACCGCTGCCTGACCGAGGACAAGTGTACCTACTATGTTCACCGCCTGACCTATAGATGAAGGCATCCTTGTACTTGCTTCTCTCAGCACATCGAAAATAATCAGCATTATGAACATAGACAGTATCGTTGGAAAAGGCACACCTTTCTTTGAGGCATATATACTGAGCAGCAACGGAGTTGGGAGCATTTCCTGATGATAGGCTACAACTGCCACATATAATGCAGGAACGCTGACAGATAGAATGGTCGCCGTAGCTCTAAGCAGTCTGTTAAAGGATCCGAATATGAAATTGTTATAATAGTCTTCACTGGATTGAGCTGATTCTATCATTATATATGGAACTGTTAATACAATTGGGCTCCCATCTACGATCAATGCTACTCTACCCTCTAATAGCTTTGAGGCAATAGTATCGGGCCTTTCACTATACCCAACAGTTTCAAAGGGTGACAATGGAGCATCCCTTATCAGTTCTTGAATATATCCTGAATCAAGTACGCCATCTATGTCTATTTCATCAAGTCTTCTTTCCAACTCTTTTATAATTTCATCCAACGCCAAATCCTTAATGTAACAAATACATATCTTTGTATGAGTTCTCTTACCGATATTCCTATATTTAAATTTCAAATTTGAATCATTAATTATTTTTCTTATCAAAGTAGTATTTGTTAATATGGATTCGTTAAAGCCCTCTCTTGGTCCACGCACAACCTTTGCCGATTCCGGTTCACTTATGGATCTTGATTTCCAGCCTTTGGAATCAATCATTAAGGCTTTTTCATAACCTTCCAGCAGAAAAATTGTATTGCCGTACATTACTGAACTTATAAGTGTATCCACATCTTCTACTATATTTACATTGTTGGCAGTTATAATTTTGTGCTGTAGTTCTTCCAAGAGGTTCTCTATACAAATTTCTACGCTCAAATTATTGTACAAAATAGGAACAATAATATTTTCATTTAATGCTTTAGTATCTACCATTCCGTCAAAATATATTATGCAGCATTTAACGGAAGCTAAAAATCTGTTTTGGAATCTTCTTGTTATAAGAAGTGTATCCTCTGAAAATATACTTTTAAACATGTTTATATTCTCTTCAAGAGACTTTGATAGTTTTGCCATTTTCATCACCTATATTAATTATTTGCAATATACTCAAATATTATAGATGCACCTCTTTGTTTTTCAGCTTACAACTATTAATTATTCAAATATGCTCTAAAATCTCTCGAAAAAAGTACCTCCCAATTCCAAAGCAGATGAAAAAGTTCTACTTTTTCACCCACCCCTTATTAGAAGGTACATTTTGCATTATATATAGCTATATGAAGTTACATTTTATTTGCTAATGTTTATACTCCCACATATTTAACAGTTTTTCTATCCATGGGAAAAAGTTTCAACAGGCTGTACACTATACAACTGTGAGTGTAAATCTTCTCCTTTGCCGGGAATTCCACATGCATCTGCCCTACAGTGCTTACAATGGCGAAACACTTCCAAATGTTTTTCGGCATTTGCTCTGGAATTTTCCAACAAGGAGCAGCTTGGCACATCGAAATTAGACATTTCATGCTGAGGTATGAGAGGAATAATATTCAAGATAGATGCACCAGCCTGCTTTGTAGCTTTTGCTACTTCCTCAATATTTCTATCATTTACCGTTGGTATAAGCACTGTATTAATCTTAACAACCACGCCCAGCTCAGTTATCTTTTTTATTCCTCTAAGCTGAGCGTTTATAAGCTTCTCTGCAGCAGCTTCGCCTGTTATATATTGTCCTTTGTAAACTATATACGAGCATATATTCTTTTGAATACGAGGATCTATGGAATTAACAGTTACTGTAACGGTTTTTACTCCTGCTGCAGCTATTCGTTCTGCCTTTTCCTCCAGCAAGAGCCCGTTAGTGCTCAAGCAGTTCATTAACTCAGGATATTCCTCCTTTATAAGTTCGAAGCTCTGAAGCGCATGGTCTGTAGCCAAAGTATCACCCGGACCTGCAATTCCAACTACTTTAATGTTCGGACATAGCTTTAACGCTTTCTTCACAATAGCTACAGTGTCCTCCGGTTTTAATAATAGAGAGCTCACACCGGGTCTTACTTCCCATTTATTAAATCCTCTTTTACAAAACTTACATTGAATATTACACTGTGGACTTACAGGCAAATGTATTCTTCCATACTTGAAATGTGCATCAACTCCAAAACACGGATGCTGTTTAATCAAATGTTCAAATTCCCCCATGTTTCACCCTCCTCTTACTATTTGTAGGTTTCAAGAATGCTGCCATATATATCTTCCGCCAGCCTTAGGCCTCCGCTGTAGCCTACATAATTTCTGTCTAGCACAAGTCTGTGCATTACCGGTAATGAAATATTTAATCCAAATCCATTAAGCTCTGAAATTATATCTCTGTCCCAAGAACTGCCCAAAATAAGCGGTGTATGCTTCTTATGATCATATTTTCTTAGTCTTTCGTGAATTTTTCCTGCATCTATTTCAAATACCACCTCTGCAGAAGTGTATTTTGACAATTTTTTGAACTCCTTTATTATGCTTTCCTTATATTCATCAGGCGTGTCCTCCGTTATATACTGTTCACCAGGCAATATGCCAAGTTCATTCACAAGAAATTTACTTATTCCAAGAGCATAAAAGGAATCTGTTATATTAAAAAATTGTCCTGCCAAATCATATCTGAATTCTATAAAGAAATCAGCAGATCTTTCTATATAGTAGTAAAATCTATTTTCTTCCTTCTGTATGAAGGCTTCAGTCTCTGTTATATCAATGCCTGCAAACCCTCCTACAGCTCTTAAAAACTTGCTTGTTTCCTTTGCTCCAATAGGTAAAATCGGATAGTGGAGATATGGAGTTCCATACTTATTTTGTAAGAGCTGTGCGGTTTTTAATCCAACCCAAGGTGACAATATAAGATTAAACTGTGCATCAGGAATTGTCCCCCATTCCTTTACTCCTTCAGCTTCAGGTCCAAACAATATATTCACCTTGAGACCTATTCCCTCCAACAGCCGCTTTATTTCACCCAGATTACCTGCCCAGAAGCTGTCTTGATATGGTACTACTGACCATACATTGACTAGTCTTTTTTCAATTTTTGGCTCTCTTTCGCCTATAAACTGATTAATAATAGCTTCATTAACTAACTCATGTCCTTTAAAATTGCTACCTTTAAATCCCCCTGTCTCAGCGAATACTATGGGAATCCCCCTTTCCTTATATTCGCTTACAACCTGCCCAACATCATCGCCTACGATATCGGCAGTACATCCGGTTAGAACGACAAAAAGCTCCCCCTTTATTACTTTAAGTGTTCCGTCTATGACTTCCTTCAAACGTTCCTCTCCGCCAAATACCACTTCTCTTTCCGTTACGTTAGTACATGGCACTGAGCTTCCCCCTGCGTAACCGGCCCCTTGATAACCTGACTCAAAACTCAGACCTCTGAATAACTTCACCCCGCATCCCGGACCGGAATGAAGTATAGGGATTGCTTTTTTAATAGCAACTACCGACTGCTGGGCGCCTAGAGTACAATAATGTCTTGGCTGCTCAACTAAACTACTCATCTGCCTCACCTCCTAAAAAAGTATATGGATTTTGTTCTAACCACCAATCCGTATATGGCAGCTCGGAGTGTGAAGCAATATTTTCTGCGAATTCCTTAGTGGCCAATACATCTAATATTTTATAACCGTAATTCAACAGCCCTTGATAACCTAATCCAAAATGCTCATCCCCCATGAGAAAGGTTGGTATACCAAGCTTTGCTCCCCATACAGACATTCCCCCATGCCTGGCTACAAAAATATCCGGCTTTAATCTGTTCAATACATTTACTAGTTCAAAAGCTTGCTTATTACACACATTAAAATTGTTAATATCCCCATAGGTTTCAACTACATGCCTCAAACTGTCGCTTTTTTCATCTTGATTATCATAGCATGGATCGTGATGAAATATGGCTGCACCGACA
>JAEZDX010000409.1 GCA_023417975.1 Bacillota bacterium | reverse complement strand
TTAGTATCCACTGTACTTCCCATAGTCTTTACGAGGCTTTCAGGTGATGCTCCTGCAGCCGTATATCCGTCAAACTCAATGTAAAACAAATATGGAGATGGATTTAGTGATCTCAGCCTTCTGAATACTTCAAAGGGATGCTCCTCAATATTAGCTGAAAGCCTCTGAGATAATACAACCTGAAATATATCACCTTTCTTTATATAGCTTCTGGCAGACTCCACAGCCTCTTCAAACTTATCCTTTGTAGTATTGCAGGAGTATTCCGGTGCACTTTTTCTTTTATTCATCTCATGCATAGCGCCCGGTTTCATTATATTTGTCTTTACAGCTTCCAAATGCTTAACTATATCCTGGAAGCTTCTACTTTCGTTTTTAAATACTTGATATATAATCTGAACTATATTTTTAAAGTGGTCGTAACAAATTATTGTGTTATATATATTAAAGCTGCTGTCCGGTACTTCAAGTTCATCATGATTATTGTCCGGTATGCTTTCATAGCTTCTCACTGCATCATAACCCAAATAACCTACTGCCCCTCCTATAAAAGGCAAATCGCAGTTATTCTCATGAGCTTCCATATGAACATGCTCCTTCAGCACCTTTAGCACATCTCCTTTAAAGCTCTCTTTAACTCCGTTAGTGTGCTCTATTGTAACTTCAGCTTCCCTGCTTTGAATTTTCATGCACGGATTACAGCCCATATAAGAATATCTACCCTTTGATTCCTTCATAAAAGCACTTTCCAGCAAAAACCTATTACTTCCCTTCAAGTTCAAAAAGATGCTTATTGGCGTAACCTCATCACCCGGCATACTGTAAATTAGAGAAAAAGCTTCTCCATTCTTTACTTTTCTTTCAAAGTCCTCTCTGTTTATATTCAGCATAAATAACCACTCCTTACATTCTCATAATTTTTATAAAACAAAAAGAGCCACTCCGTCTTATGGGACGAAGTGACTCGCGTTGCCACCCATATTAATCCTCTAATGCTTATAAAAAAGTTTCGGAAAATAAAAAAACACCTTGACCATTAGGACAAAGTGTTAAACTTTTCGTGCCACCTAAAAAGGATTATCTCTACCAGGTACAGATTAAATCGATACCCTGCCCTTTTAACGACGGGCCTTCCGGAAAATGCTAATAAGACAAGAACTTGCCTTTTCGCAATTCGTCTCACAGATCCATTCAATGCAGACTACAGTACCCGGCTTTCACCATTCCGGATTCGCTTTAACCAAACTTCCACATTTACTCCTTCTGCTCATAGACTTTATGGGATAATAATACAATAGCATTTTTAAAAAGTCAATATATTTATGCACACAATTTGAATAAATATAATTTTCCGCAGCAAAGCCGGATTTTATGAATTAGCTTGTCTCTCCGCTATATCCCCAACTATAGGCAGCTTAAACCACTCTCTGTTATAAGCTTTTACCATAAGCACAATCCATAGTACAAATTCGAAAAGCCCTAATAGGCCTGCCATTAAGCCTCCAAGGAAAGGTATATATCCAAGAATTTTTAATATTATGTTTAAAGGAAGAAAAACAAGTATAGACTGCATTGCATGAAATTTTACGAACCTGCTTTGTTTCTCCGAGAAAAAGAAAACAATGCCTGTAATAAAATGCAGTACATAACATAGAAGTCCTGCTATATTTTCGTCCATACCAAAGGAAGATCTGTTATTTCCGTTAAAATTATTTTGACTCATATTTACAGCCCCTTTCTAAGGATTTTCGTGTTATATCTTTATTTTAACAGCAACCTGCGGCCTATACAATAGGTTATTCATAAATGAGGAAATTAATGCTAATTATAAAAAATTAATAAAGCCCTTTAGGTTAACAATATCACTATGAATAAATGTCCGAGAACTCAATTTTGATTTTTTCCACTTTATTTTCATACAAATGATTGTCCAAATCCGGCATTTCACTCATTAGCTTAACAGGTAATTGTATGACAAATTCACTTCCTTCTCCTTCCTTACTGAATACATTTATAGTACCTTCATGCATATCAATTATGGATTTCACTAACGATAGTCCTATACCGCTGCCTTCGTAATTACGAGACAAGGTCTTGTCCACCTGACCGAATCTCTCAAAAATTATATCAAGCTTATCCTTAGGTATTCCTATTCCAGTATCCTTAACGGAAATTATTACTTTTTCATCTCCGTCAAAAAAATTAACAAGTATTTGACCGCCTGAGTCAGTGAACTTTACTGCATTGGAAAGCAAGTTAAGTATTATTCTTTCAATTTTGTCTGCATCCACGGCCATTATTCTTTCCTCAGAATCGGTATCGAATATAAGTTCAATGCCTTTCTCTTCTATGTAATCTGCTACAGATAAGGTTATTTCTTCGATGACACTTACTATGTTATTATTTTTTAAATTAAGCTTCATATACCCTGAATCAAACTTTGACAAGTCTATTAGGTTATTTACTATTCTAAGCAGCCTGTAGCAATTTTGCTTCATTATTTTTAAGTATTTATTAATCTTAATATTATTTGAACAGCTCGGCTCTTCCTGCATAGGTAAACCTAAAATTTGAATAGCTCCCAGCAATACATTTAACGGAGTCTTAAGTTCATGAGATATGTTTGAAAAAAACTCAGTAAGCGTCTTATTCATTTCTCTTGTTTCATCAATAATTTTCTTACTCTCCGCTGCATCCTGCTCCAACCGTTTTAGTTCATTTCTTGTGCTGATATCTCTGAACATGCCTATAATAGCAGGTTTACCGTGGTATGTACAATAACAGCCTGCCATCTCTACCTCAATTATTCTTCCATCTAAGGTCATAAGCCGCAGTTCCTTATAAATTGACACATCCTTTTTTTTCAGTGTATTATAGATGCTATTGCGATACTCGTATGTTGTGTCCTTAGGCAAAACTTTTGATATGTTCAAATTTATTATTTCCTCTGCTCCTTTAGCTCCCAGCATTTTCAAAGCTCTGCCATTAGAAAACAAAAGCTTCTCCTCATTCAAAATAACAATAGCATTATCAGAATTATTTATTACAAGGTCATAGGCTTGATCATTTTTAAAAAGCACTTCTTCAAATTCCTTTATCCTGCTGTCGGCTAAATTCAAATTGTTAGAGATTCTGTCGAAAGGTGTATTAATGCCGATTTTTACCATACCTTTGTATAATGAAAAAGAAGCCACTGCTTTCAAAACATGTGACCAGCTTATTGCCCATGTCATGGAAGCAAAGCAGCGTCCCAAAAGCAGCTCAGATATAGAGGAAATCAATAAAAACATTTCTAAAAAAACAAACAAGTGAAAGTCCAGCCTTTTCCTAAGACTGTAGTACATACCTGCTATTAATATATAGACAAAAGCAATAAAATACTGATTCAAACTCTTAAATTCTATAAGTTGTCTTTCTGTTATAAAGCTTTTTAGAAATGTATTAATGTATAGAACTGTTATTACAAGAAATGCTGTTATAAATAAGTATATTATATAAACTAAAAACACATTTATTTTTTTAACAGGCTTAAAAATAAATCTAAGTGATAATAGACAGGTCGATATGCCAATATATCTGGCTGCAATACACAACCCTGTTGAAATTCCTGAGCTGCCGTTAATATATATAATTGACACGCCTTGATAGGTGAAAATATGCAATATGTCTATCAAGGCTACAAAAAAATATCCTATACTTATAAGCATCAAAAAATTATTCCGTCCTATATTATATGTACTGTAGGCAAAAATAAAAATTGCAAGCAGCATAATACTGCAAAACAGTTCTATTGAACTGTGAAACAATATATAATTATGACTTGCCGCTATAAATATAAACGGAATAAAAACTATAAAAAAAGTACCTTCAATCAAAAGTTCCATGGGAATAGGCGTTATTTTTACAGAATCCGACTTTAATAGTTCCATTTTTATCCCTCCGCCAATACTCAATGTTATATTTAAGCTTTAATTGAATATATTTGTTAATTTACATTTTACTCCCTTTAAATATACAAGTAAAGAAACATCAAAATAATGAACTTACTTTTATTACTTTCTTAAAATAAATATTTTTAAAATGCACTTTTAGCAGTAATTTGCTATTTATTTCACCTTTACAATTCAGTACTTGCAATAGTATTTTATGTATGCTAATTTATTATTGTTTGACATCAATTTCATTTGTTACAAAGCCTGTATATACCTTTAAAAACTTATTTAGGATATAGAATTAAATTAGTCTTTTGATGTGTTCTATACAGGTGATAAAATCGATAAATAATGGAGGTTAAATTGTGAAACATTTAAAGATTGCATGTACCGCAAATTCTAGACAGTATTTTTCAACTGACAGAAGCTTGGTTTCAGTTGAAGCTACTGATTTTACCGACGTAGCTGCGGTAGTATTGACTTATTCGGAAGCCGATTTTGTTGAAAAAATCAACTGTACTAATTTTCATATTCCTGTATTTGTAGTTCTAAAGAGCTCTGAAAGACTTCCTAATGAATTAATAGAAAGAATATATAGCCTAAACTATGAGAGCGAACTCAACCTAAGCCTCTATACAAAGGAAATTGAAGCCGCTGCAACTAAATATGAAGAAAGTATTTTACCTCCTTTCTTCATGGCCTTAAGCAATTATGTTGAAAGAGAAAACGTACAATTCGATTGTCCCGGTCATCAAGGCGGACAATATTTTCAAAAGCATCCGGCAGGCAGATATTTTTATGAATTTTATGGAGAGCATATTTTTCGTTCAGATATATGTAATGCTGACGTTGCATTGGGAGATCTGCTTATTCATGAAGGTCCCGCAGTAGATGCGGAACAATATGCTGCACAAGTATATAATGCAGACAAGACTTATTTCATAATGAACGGTACAAGTACCGCAAATATGGTAGCCATAAATGCACTTGTTGCACCGGGAGATCTTGTACTGTTTGATAGAAACAATCACAAATCCGTATATAATGCCGCATTGGTACAATCGGGAGGAAATCCGGTATATTTGGAGACAGGCCGTAATCCTTTCGGTTTTATAGGTGGTATTGACGCTCACTGCTTCGACGAAAATTATCTTAGAGAAGAAATAACAAGAGTTGCGCCTGAAAAGGTTAATTATAAGAGACCCTTCAGATTAGCAGTAATTCAACTTGGTACTTATGACGGAACTATATATAATGCGAGGCAGGTTATTGATAAAATCGGCCATTTATGCGATTACATTTTATTTGATTCTGCCTGGGTTGGCTATGAGCAGTTTATTCCTATGATGAGAGATTGCTCGCCGCTGCTGCTTGAGCTTAATGAAAATGACCCGGGAATATTGGTTACTCAGTCTATCCATAAACAACAGGCAGGTTTTTCACAGGCCTCACAGATTCATAAAAAAGATAATCACATTAAGGGACAAAAGCGATATGTGGATCACAAGCGCTTTAATAATTCTTATATGATGCACGCTTCCACAAGTCCTTTTTATCCTTTATATGCAGCTTTGGATGTAAA